>CAZLWZ010000167.1:0-4844 GCA_964563275.1 uncultured Flavobacterium sp. | reverse complement strand
AGAGACCGGTGTTAACCCTTCACACCCGCCGGTATCCGATATTGGCGCGGGACGGCAAATAGGTGATCCGCGCAGCGGCACACTATCAGACCGGGCCGGTGACGAAGGATTTGACGATGATACGCGGGTGCTTCCTGAAGATGATCAAATCAGCGAGCAGGATGACGACCTTTAAACGACAGCCACAATAGAAGGTGAAGTCCCAGCCCTGATTGCAGCGGCAGCCTTTTATGCCTTTCTTTAAGGCATGAAAGCTACAGCGGAAAGCAGGATCGGCTGCCAAAAACCACAAACAATAGGTTTACTACATTTTACTAAATCTACGACAATCTTCCGGCAAGACCGCACGGATTTAACGAGGCGGTGGTTCAGGCACAATTCAGGATCTTCAAAAGTATCCGGTAATAAAAAAACCGGCAAAAGCCGGTTTAATTATTGTCTCAGACTGCACTTCCTGGCGCACTTGGCTGGTCGCCTCCGCCCGTACGCGGATCGTTGTTCCCCCAGTCGCTGATGTCCTCGGTATCGTCTGCATCGTCAGTGGTTTCGTCTTCATCGTCATCAGCCATGCAATAGATTTCGGCGAAATTCGCTTCTGATTCTTCTATTGCCGGTCCAAATGATTCATCGCCATAGGTATGTTCCCAATCCGGCTGATCGCCCGCATATTCCTGATATGTATTTTCCATAATCTTTTTATTTAGATTTTTAAAAATAGACACTTCAGCGGAAAAAGGTTTTACGGAGTTTGCAGAAAAAGTTACCCTATTTGGTTATGCCTGCTTCACGAATTGAAGTTCTCCGGCAACACGCACCTCGTCGCTTACAAGAACGCCGCCGGTTTCCAATGCAGCATTCCAGTTTAACCCCCAGTCTTTCCTGTTGAATTTGCCACTGATTGAAAATCCTGCTTTATCCTGCCCGTATGGATCGGTTACAAATCCTCCAAAATCAACATCAAGGGTGATTTCTTTGTCGGTGCCATTCATAGACAGGACGCCATTTAGCTTATAATGCTCGTCGTCGAGTTTGCTGAACGCGGTGCCTCTGAAGGTAATCTGCCGGTTCTTATCTACATCAAAAAAATCGGCGCTCCTCAAGTGCGTATCGCGGTCGGCGTTGTTGGTATCAATCGATGAAGCATCTACTTCGGCGGTCACCGACGCATTGCTGAAGTCTTCACCATCGCTGATAATGGTCGCATCAAATTTTCGGAATTCGCCTTTGACATTCGATATCATCAGGTGCTTGACCTTAAATGTCAGTTCACTGTGTGTCGGATCGAGTTTCCATGTGGTTCTTTCAGTTGCCATAATAAATTATTTTGTGATTAATATGACACAAAGTTCGCCCGATTATAACCGGTGTTCGTTCACCTATGTTAATAAATTCTATTGCGAGTGCTTCCTGATGCGGCTCAGCGACTGAGGCTTCACGCCCAAAAACGACGCAATCAGGTATTGAGGGATGCGGCGGATAAAGTGGGGATATCTTTTCGAGAATTCGGCATAGCGGTGCTCGGCGTCTTCGCTGATGGTTTTCGCAATACGGACATGCTGTGTCGCCAGTGTGTTCTGCAAAAGAATCCTGAAAAATTTATCGTATACCGGATATCTTTCGCACAGCAGGTCGAAATTGGTCCTGCTAAGCATCAAAGCCGTGACAGGTTCGAGTGTTTCAATCGTGGAGACGGCAGGCTTGTTGCTGAAATAGCTTGTGGCATCGGTAATCCAGTGGTTTTCAATGGCAAATTGTATAGCGTTCTTATCGCCTTTTTCATTTACATAATAGGAATAACAGGCACCCTGTAGGATAAAATACTGATAGCGGCAGTACCTGCCGGCCTCGGCAAGAAAATCTTTCTTGTCAAACGATTTTTCGAACGAAAGATCGACAAGGGCGGCGAACGCATCGTCGTCAATTCTACTGTTCAGGGTGTTTTCTATAACATCGCGCACGGAAACCATCGAGTTTTTGCTTAAAGTTAGCAAAAGATATTGCAATACCGCTACCTGGTTGCTCCCGAGTAAAAATAAAAAAACCCCTTCGAATGAAGAGGCTTAAATGAGTAGTTTGCCTTAGTCGTTATTTGGCTTGTATGCCCGAAGCTCACCGTCGGTCACGTTGTAGGTGACGCCTTCATATTCTCCTGTAAAAGAAAATGTAGCTTCCATATATTCCTCGCCAATGCTGGTGATGGTAAATGTACCAGAGGTCGCATCAAACCAAAGATCTCCATAAGAGTACTGAACCGAGTAAGCCGTAAGATCAGCCGGAGACGCGTCGGTTAGCGCATGAGTACCAACTGTAGCATCAACAGGGATCGTAAAATTGATATTACGGATGTCTGAACCGGTATTTTCCGAAGCCGATATCGATGCCATCATTGAAGTAATAGTGCCGGGTTCGATCATATTTACCTGCTCGCCGTCAATCTTAAAATTGATGTAGGTTTCATCGGAAGCTTGCCCACCACCATTATTGTTATCATCATCTGATGAACATGAAAACGTAAAAACCGTCATAATTGCCAACAAGGCGACTTTAATCTTTTGCATAATTTCTGTTTTAAATTAGCGGCAAAACTAACTTAAAAAGTTTTATATCATACGATAAACCAAATTATTAACTGTTTTCTCCTGCAGCGCTGGCTATCCGGCACGTAAAAATTCCTGTTCTGTACGTAACCGTGATAAGCATTTTTGTTACCGGGTCCAAACCTGCTTCCATTAGCGTTACAGATTTTTAGAAAGTCTAATTATGCGCACTTTTAACAGGTTACTGACTGCCGTTTTAAAAACCCGGAGTAACCCGCTGCATTACTGGTTGTCGGCTTTCTGGTGTTCCTTCTGTTTTTTGTATCTTTAGGTATAATCTGACTAAGCAAACAAAATGGATGAACAAAACGCTTCGCAGGAGCCAGACAGCTCATTTCAGAAGAAGGTATGGATTGCAGCGGCCATAACCGCGTTGATCGCTGTGCTGATACTCTTTTTTAACTACACTTTCAATGTACTGCTGCTCGTTCTTGCAGGAACTCTGATTGCCATCTTTTTCCGGGCCATCAGTTCGAAAATCGAATCAAAGACCAACTGGAAAGAAGGTGTGTGCCTGACCATCTCGATCCTCGGCACATTACTTATCGTGGCAGGAATGTTCTGGCTGATCGGGTCAAAGGTACATTCACAACTTGTCGAACTCACCGAGACGCTGCCAAAGACTGTCGAGAATGTACGTGCGCGGCTCAATGAAAGCAGTATCGGCGAAAAAGTCCTTGAACGGGCGACGTCGGACAAGGCTATGTCGGGTTTGCAGTCGTTTGCGCAAAGATTTTTCAGATCGACTTTCGGAGTGGTGGGCGACGTTTATGTCGTGCTGTTCATCGCAATTTTCTTTACGGTCTCACCGCGGCTGTATACAGGAGGATTTGTACAGCTCATACCACCACGCGGGCAGGAAGAAGCGAAAGGCGTTCTCAAAAAACTGCATACCTACCTTCGGAAATGGCTTAAAGGCAAACTGATTTCAATGTCAATTGTTTTCGTGCTTACGGCCATAGGACTGGCAATCATCGGTGTCGATTTATGGTTGGTACTGGCACTGTTCGCCGGACTCATAAGTTTTATTCCCAATTTCGGACCTGTCATCGCGCTGATCCCTGCTGTTTTGGTTGGTTTGCTTCAGGGGCAGCAGACCGCGCTGCTGATCGTAGGCCTGTATGTGCTCGTGCAGTTCATCGAAAGCAATTTTATCACGACGCTGCTTCAGCAAAAGCTCGTCAACATGCCTCCCGCCCTGATCCTGATCGCACAGCTCTTTATGGGAACGCTCGTCGGAGGCTGGGGGGTGGTGCTCGCGACACCGGTTACGCTTATCGTTATGATCCTTGTGCAGGAGTTATATATCAAACGCCGTGACGGTTCGGAAGCTTCAGCCTGATACAACCGGGCACCATTGCCGGTCCTGAGCTGCAACGTCAAATTTCTGCTGCGATGGTGTAATCTATAAAAATATCGCTAAGACGACATTACCGACCGGTGGCTGATGCTGATTGGATGACGGGAATCCTTTTCTTATATTTCGGTCAAAATAAAAGTTTACGAATGGATTTAAAATCTTACTTTATCGATAAGTTTAATTACAACCTGGTGGCAAACCAGCGCACAACCGGATCGCTTGAGTTGGCAGGGTCGTATCCTGAAAAAGCCTACATACTGCTTAGCCATATTCTTGTAGCACATTCGATCTGGCTGCTGCGCATCAGTGATCCTGAATTATCGAAAACCATCAATCCCTGGGCAGCTATGGCACGCGAATCGTTTATAAAGGTCAATGAGCAGCTTTTTGCGGATACGGTTTCAATGCTAGAAACAGAAGATCTCTCACGTTACATATCGTACGTGAACTCGAAAGGCGAATCGTTTCAAAATTCGATAGGCGATATCTGCTCGCATATTTTGATGCACTCCACCTACCACCGCGGACAAATAGCGCAGCTTCTCAGTGCTGAAGGCCATAAACCCGCCGTCACCGATTATATTTTTTACAAGCGGCAGTAGGGCTGCATAGTAAAACTATATTTATTTCAGATTTCAGATTTCAGATTTTAGATTTTAGATTTTAGATCTTTATCAGCTTCCACTCATGCAGGCCGTCTTTTATAGCGGCCATGATTTTTCCCGAAAGCAAGCGGTTCAGAACGATTTTGGCACCGGCACCCACAAGGAGCCGGTTGGTCGCATTCAGGTCGGCTATATTCAGTATGATTTTCTCCACCCTTTTTCGCAAATGCCTGTCGTGCCGCTCAATATCCTTTTCGTTCAGCACCGGCCAGTTTGTGCCTC
>CAZLWZ010000166.1:0-4850 GCA_964563275.1 uncultured Flavobacterium sp. | reverse complement strand
CGGCGAGATCCGCAAAGGGCAGAAGATAAAATTCATGGCAACCGGAAATGAGTATTTTGCGGACGAAATTGGAACGCTTAAGCTGAATCAGGTGCCGAAGCAGGTGATCTCGGCCGGTGACGTGGGTTATCTGATATCGGGAATAAAGGAGGCGAAGGAAGTGAAGGTGGGCGATACGCTGACCGATGCTAAAACGCCAACCACGAATATGATCACGGGCTTTGAAGATGTCAAACCGATGGTTTTTGCCGGGATTTATCCGGTTGATACCGAGGATTACGAAGAACTTCGGAACTCGATGGAAAAACTGCAGTTAAACGATGCTTCGCTGGTGTTTATTCCGGAAAGTTCGGCGGCTCTTGGATTTGGTTTCCGCTGCGGATTTTTGGGAATGCTTCACATGGAGATCATTCAGGAACGGCTTGAGCGTGAGTTCAATATGACGGTGATCACGACGGTTCCCAACGTATCCTATCTCGCTTATACGAAAAAAGAGCCCGAAACAGGATTGGTGGTCAATAATCCATCCGACTTACCCGAGCCATCAAGGCTGGAGCGTGTTGAGGAGCCGTATATTAAGGCGACGATTATCACAAAATCGGATTTTGTAGGAAACGTGATGTCGCTCTGCATTGAAAAACGCGGATTGATTACAAATCAAACTTATCTGACGACGGAGCGGGTTGAATTAACTTTTGACATGCCATTGGCGGAAATCGTTTTCGATTTTTATGACCGACTGAAAACAGTTTCGAAAGGTTACGCGTCGTTTGATTATACGCCGATCGGAATGCGGACATCGAATTTGGTGAAAGTGGATATTTTACTGAACGGACAGGTTGTCGATGCTTTATCGTCACTAATACACGTTGATAATGCCTATCACATTGGCAAGAAGATGTGCGAAAAATTAAAAGAGTTGATTCCGCGGCAGCAGTTCGATATTCCGATTCAGGCAGCGATTGGCGTAAAGGTGATTTCGCGGGAAACGATCAAGGCGTTGCGTAAAGACGTTACCGCGAAGTGTTACGGGGGCGATATTTCGCGAAAAAGGAAATTGCTTGAGAAACAGAAAAAGGGTAAAAAACGCATGCGTCAGGTTGGAAATGTTGAAATTCCGCAGGAAGCGTTTATGGCGGTTTTGAAGCTCAATGATTAATATAAATCCTGCAATTCGCAGGGTTTTTTATTGCATTTATTTATTTAACCATCGGAACAATCGTTGTGCGTCTTCGGTGGTGAATAATTGTGTTCCTTCGCTAATTGTTGCCGCCGATCCGCAGGCCACGCCCCATTGTATTACTTCTTTTAGAGATTTGTTTTGTGATAGCGCCCATACCATTCCGCCTACCATACTGTCGCCTGCTCCGACGGTACTTCGTTTTGCGACATTCGGTGCCGAAATGTAATGTCTTTCATTTTTTGACACTAACACAGCGCCTTGCGGTCCAAGGGAAACGACGACAATTTCAGCGTTACCTTTATCAATCAGAACACGCGCCGCATCTTCGGCCTCGTCCGCTTCTAGGCGGTTTTCACCGATAAGTTTTGCCAATTCACCAATGTTTGGTTTTACCAGATACACTCCGGTTTCTAATACCTTTTTCAGCGCCTCGCCCGAGGTGTCGACCACTAATTTTGAATTATTTTCCTTGGCAATCGAAGCTATTTGCTGGTAAAAATCGGTGGGCAGCCCTTCGTTTAAGCTTCCGCTGGCCACAAGGTATCGGCATTTATGTTTTTTAATTTTGTCGGTAATGGCGCTGATTTCATCCTTAGTGAGCGGATTGCCCGGAAACCCAAAGCGAAATTGCTGATTGGTATTGGTGTCCTGCACCACAAGGTTTTCCCGTGTCCATTTCGAAACTGGAATTGTATCGGTCTTTATGTTTTCTTTTTGAAGTAACTTCTCAATTAGCTCACCTGCAGAACCCCCCGAGGTGAAAACGCACAAAGATTCGGCTCCAAGTTTTGTTACCGCCTTGGAAACATTTATGCCTCCGCCGCCGGCTTCAAAGGTTGGCGCATCGCATCGTATTTTATGGTCGGCTACAAGTCCTTTGCAACTCGTACTTTTATCGAGCGCTGGATTTACGGTAAGTGTTACAATATTATACATGGTGATTTTTATGGAAAAGATACGAAAATATGATTATTGGTGCCTGACTCCCGGTACAGTTTAGCACCTAATCGCTAAGATTTCGGTAACTTTGCATTAAATTTTTGATATGTTAGAAGATAAGAGTCCGCAGCGTACCTCACTTTCTGAACTCGGCGAATTCAGGCTGATAGAACACCTAACGAAGGAATTCACAATTTCTCAACCATCGACTCTTAAAGGTATCGGTGACGATGGTGCTGTTCTGGACTTTAAAGATAAAAAAGTGGTTGTGTCGACCGATCTGCTAGTCGAGGGCGTGCATTTCGACCTGGCATACATGCCTTTAAAACACTTGGGATATAAATCGGTTGTAGTTAATGTATCCGACATATGTGCGATGAATGCCAGGGCAACCCAGATAACGGTGTCGGTAGCTGTTTCAAACCGTTTTCCACTTGAGGCACTGGAAGAATTATTTGCGGGAATCACATTGGCTGCCAATGAATATAAAGTTGATGTGATTGGGGGCGACACGACATCTTCGCAAAAAGGGTTGATTATTAGCATCACCGCAATTGGCGAAGCTAATGAGAGTGAGATTGCGTATAGAAATGGTGCAAAAGCAGGGGATTTACTGGTTGTGACCGGTGATATTGGCGCTGCTTATATGGGTTTACAGGTTTTGGAGCGCGAAAAGCAGGTGTTTCAGGTCAATCCGAATTCGCAGCCCGACCTGGAGATGTATTCCTACTTGGTAGAACGGCAATTAAAGCCTGAGGCACGAAAAGATATTCGACCGTTACTGCAGGCGTTGGGTGTTGTGCCGACATCGATGATTGATATTTCGGATGGACTTTCATCTGAAATTATACATATATGTAAACAATCACATGTGGGTTGTAACTTATACGAGGAGAAGTTGCCCCTGGACCCGCAGTTGATTTCGGTATGCGAGGAGTTTAATATTGATTCGACTACGGTTGCCATTAACGGGGGTGAAGATTATGAATTGTTGTTTACCATCGGGTTAAACGATTTTGATAAAATAAAAGCGAATCCGCATTTGACGGTGATAGGTCATATGGTAGAGGAGAAGGAGGGGATTCATTTAATTACACGTGCAGCAACAAAAATCCCGCTGAAGGCAAGAGGATGGAACGGTCTAAAGGATCAATAATCACAAAAGGCCCTTGGTGCGAGCTTCATGTATCAGGTCGACATCGCTGCCTCCGGGAAGGTTCAGGATATTTTTAAGTTTTACTTTTCGCTTTTCTACAGCGCTTAATGTCAAAGGCACGAACCCTGGGATATCTTTTGCTTTTGTACCTTTTGACAGGTGGTAAAGTATTTGTTTGTCAAATGAATCAATTTCACTGTGGTCGAACGGAATTTGGCTGATAAGTTTAACCACTGTCTGACTATAGTAATTTTCGTCTTTTAATATTTTGTCGAACGCAATTAGTAATTCGTCGAATGTCAGATCGTTCTTGATGATTAATCCGCTTGGGCTAATATTGCGCACTATGGTGCTGATTTTAAGAAGTTCCGCGTGCATTGTAAGCAGAATGATTTTCGCTTTCGGCATATACTCCATAATCAGCTTGGCAAGGTCTTCACCCGATAGGATATTTTTCTCGGCGTAAGAGGGCATGCTAATGTCGAAGAAGGCAATATCGAATGGCTCGGCAGTGGGATTTGTAATGATATCGTATCCTGATTTACAGTCATTCGCCTGGGTAATGGTAAAGGTATGATTGGTCGTGGTATATCCTTTTATTGCATTTTTGTATGCTTCAATTATAAAGGGATGGTCATCTACTATTAAAATATTAATATTGGTGGTCATCGGTTAAGCGGTCTTTTTCTTTGTATGAGTAGGTTTTTTAGGGAGCTCTATTGTGGTTTGCAGTGGAAATGCGATCTCTATTGTCGTTCCGGCACCTTTTTTCGATTTTATTTCCAATATACCATTCGATTCATGGGCGCGGGAAGTCATGTTCTGCAGTCCGATACCACGGCTTTTTCTTTCCAGGTCGAATCCGGTGCCGTCATCTGAAATTTTCAACTTCAAAATACCTTTCTGTTCTTTTAGTTCTATTTTAATTAAGGTAGCCTGAGCATATTTATTAATATTCTGCAATGCTTCCTGTGTAATTCGGTACAGATTAATTTTAAGGTTGTTGTTGATGTGCTCCCATGCAATTGAACTGTCAATGGTACAAACTACGGCTGCAGGATGTGAGGTTGCTTGTTCATCAATTAAATTATTATAGATGGCAACGAAATTGTTGATTAAAGCAAATTTTTCGCGGTTGAGGTCGTGTGATATTTCGCGGATATCCTGTTCAATACTTTTTAGTTCGGAGAGGTAGTTATTGCGTTTAATTGCTGCGTCATCGCCTTCGAGCTTATTTAGGCTGTCAAGGTTGAGGCGTGCGCCAAACAGTCGTCCGAGCACACCATCATGAAGTTCCTGTGCGATTCGTTTTTTCTCTCTAATTCGTCCTTCTTCAATTTTATTTTGTTGTGATAGCATTAGATTGTAAATATCTTCATTTGCTTTTTGCTGGGCCTGTTTTAGAAGAAGTTCCCGATTTTTAGCGCGTTGTGTTCGTATAACGAAAAGTAGCAAGCCAATCATGATCGTGCCGCTAAAAAAGAGAAAGAGGTTGCGGTTTTGCTCCTCGAGTTTGTCCTTTTGTTGCGATATTTCGTCGGTTTCAAATTGAATTCGAGCGAATTTGTCTTT
>CAZLWZ010000165.1:0-4867 GCA_964563275.1 uncultured Flavobacterium sp. | reverse complement strand
AAAATAACAGTCGTGAACCGGTATAGTTTTGAGTATATCACCACTATTTCAGCGGGATTGCAGGTGCCGCGGTATGGCGCGGTTTCCAACGGTAAAGCATTTGTGACGAATTTGAACGATTTTACGAGCGCCACCGATGACTTTATAACAGTGATCGATTTGGCAGATCTTTCGGTAAAGGGAACGATCGCAGTGAATGACCAGGCCGAGAAATTAATCGCGCACAACGGGAAACTCTATATAGCAGGAGGATTTTACGGAGCGGCTGATAAGCTCACTGTCATCGATGCGTCGTCGGAAGAAATTATTACAAAGATCACCGTCCCTGTGGCAGCGAACTCGTTGGAAATGCATAACGAGACGCTATTCGTGCTTAGCGGCGGCTTCGATGTGGAAAGCAGCTTAAGCCGGATCAACGTAGCCGACAATACGGTGATAAATTCTATTGATTTGCCGTCAACAATGGGAAATGCATCAAATCTCGATATCGCCGGAAATAATATGTTTTTCACATCAGGTCCATATATTTACCGTTTTGACACCGATGTTACGTCAATAACCGATTCACCGTTTATCGACACGCAGTCGAATTCATTCTATATCGGCTACGGGTTCGCAGTGAATAATGGCCGCATATATATTAGTGAAGCCGCTGACGACTTTGCGTCGGATGGGAAGATTTTTATTTATGGTGCCGATGGGACACTGCTGAGCGAGATTTCAACGGGCCTCGGACCGAACGGATTCTATTTTAATTAATGAAAACGGCCCCGAAAGAGGCCGTTTTTTTATAGATCTTCTGCGAAGTCCAGAATTATCCTGGCGAGTTGCTCCTGCGATTTCTCATTGGTCAGGTAATTGGCATCCTGTTTATTGGAAATATATCCCAATTCGACTGTAATTGCCGGAACTTCCGCTTTTTTCAATACCATAAAAGGTGCCTCCTGAATCGAATTTACTTTAAATCCATTTTCCTCAAAGCGTGCTTTTAATTTTTCGGCCAGCAACCTCGACTCTTTTGAAGTCTGAGTGTCTTTGCTCACGAAAAGTTCGATGCCTGATTTTGATGTTATTATACTTGTATTCACATGAAGCGACAGTAGGACGTCGGCTTTTATTTCATTCGCGAATGTTGCGCGGCTGGCGAGCTCCACAAATTCGTCACCTTTTCTTGTGCGGTGAACGGCGATGTTTTTATTTTGATTAACTGATTCAATTTTATCAGAAATTTTCTGAGTAATGTCTTTTTCGGTAAAAAGTTCATTTTTCGCGCCGTGATCATGCCCGCCATGGCCAGCATCGATAACGATATTGATTTGTTTGGTAGAATACGAAAACGCAAAGCACGTAATCGTCAAAATGGCTAAAAGAAATCCTGCAAATTTTCTCATGTTGATTGGTTTAGGGGTTAGTCAGTAGGAACGTGACAGTATGGGTAAATTATTGCGTAAGGTATAAAAATAATGTTAAAAATTTATTTTATCAGATGTTTCTCACTGTACATTCCGTCACGAATTCCATCCGATTTCACATGCTTATAAGGAACCGGCGAGTCGAAATATTGCGGCTGTATGCGGCCATTTCCGGTTATATGTGCGATTGCCGCGGCAAGCAGTGGTTCCGATTCCGAGCCGAGGGTTCCCAAGTCATCCAGGTTTTCCTGTAGCATCACATCGGGATGAAGTCCGTTTATATAGTCACCAAAGCCAGCCGCATTTACCACTTTAAGCACAATGGGCTGCATCGCATAAAAATGCTTATCGCTGCGGTCGTCGCGGCTAAACGACGGCGAATCGTATAATGTGATTGATCCTACATTTTTCCCCGTTGTTTTCTCGCCAATCTGTACAACATCGATAAATGGTGCCAGTCCGTTAATAACCAGTTCGCTTGCCGATGCCGTGCTCGGTGACGTCAGCACATAGACTTTTGAAAGGTTCAGACTGTTGATTGGTGTGTTAGTGTTGAGCTGCGTCGTAAAATAATTTCGCAGGTTTTGCGGGTTTACGTCTTCGAAATACTCCTGCGCTTTAGGATTCCATTGTTCCTGTGCAAACACCTGACCGGCGAACTGACCTGTTATCATGCTGGCAAGTTTAGTGGCGGTGGCAATCGAGCCGCCTGAATTGTAGCGCAGGTCAAGCACGAGGTGTGTTATGTTCTGCGCTCTGAATTCCCGAAAGGCATTGTTGAGTTGCGTTTCATAATTCGGGTAGAATCCGTTGTACATTAAATATCCAATCCGGTGCGGGCCTTCCTCAATGACATGACTTATCAAAACCGGATTTTCGGAATAAATCGTTTTTGTCAGCGTCACCGATTCACCTGTCGGAGTTATATTTCCGCCATCATAAGCCGCAAGATTTAAAGTATAGGAATCGGCACCAAGTAATTGCTGGTAGTTGTCGGTCGTCAGAACTTGTCCATTCACCGCATAAAACAGGTCACCGCGATTGATGTCTTTCGACGATGCGTCGGAATCTGGCAAAATATAGCGCACCCAGCCAAAAATCTGCGTGGTGCTCCCGGGTTTATATCGCAAACCGTAATCGACGCCGTTGTTTTTGGTCGTTCCCGACAGCGACCCCTCGAGCACGCGGTAATCGCTTACCATAACGCTAAACCGGTCGATATCCTCAGGAACGCGTAAATCAGCAAACAATTCAAACGGATTGTCGTAGTCTGAGAGAAATTCGTTTAAATGCTGCTGGTGCGAAAAGCGGTCGTCGGCCAGGAGCGGCACATCTGGTTGCCACAGATAATACAAATTCATGCCTTTCCAGATAAAGTCGTTTATTTGTAAATCTGTCGGCACCGCGTGATCATCATTTGTCTCGCAACCCGCAAATAAACCACCAATCAAAAGCATTAATAAAAGACGGACTTTCATAAGATAGGTTTATTCAAAAGTACATCTTTAAAATATTTCAGCAGTGCAGGTAACAAATAAAGTAATGCCTCGTCTTGCTCATAACCACAACATTTAAGTGAATATTATGGACCATACAGAGTTCATGCACATTGTAAGTCCGTTCAGGGATAAAATATTCAGGCTGGCAAAGCGGCTGCTGGTAAGCACCGAAGAAGCCGAGGACGCAATTCAGGAGGTTTTGGTTAAGTTATGGAACAAAAATGAGGGACTTCGGGAATATAAAAGTGTCGAGGCTTACGCAATGACGATCACAAAGAATTACTGTCTCGATCAGCTTAAATCGAAAAGGGCAGGAAATCTGAAAATCGTCCATAATAACTTCGTCGGAAGGGAAGCGGGGGTAATGCAGCAGACGGAGGACCGCGATAGCTGGAGCTGGATGGAAAAGGCGATCGATCGGTTGCCGGCGCAGCAGAAAATGATTGTTCAGATGAGGGATATCGAACAGTACGATTATGATGAAATTGCAGCAATAATGCAGATGAATGAGACAGCGATCAGGGTATCACTGTCACGGGCCAGAAAGACGTTGAGGGAATTTATTATTAAAACACACAGCTATGGAATTGCACAAAATTGAAATTTTAATCGAGAAATATTTTGAAGCAGAGACGAGTATTGCCGAAGAGAAATTGTTGAGAGACTATTTTGCCTCTTCAGATGTTGCGCAGCATCTGGAACGGTATCGTCCAATGTTTTCCTATTTCTCTGAGGCGCGGGAGGTTGTTTCGGAACAAAAGATGGCGGGGCCACGGCGTCAGTTCCGATGGGTATCAGTAGCTGCATCGGTAGCCGTCCTTTTGGGTGTTGGTACTTTTGCCTATATCAATACAACACAATCGAACGCCGAACTGGGAACATACAGCGATCCCGAACAAGCTTTCAGGCAAACGCATCAGGCGTTGGAATTGTTATCAACCCAGGTCAATAAAGGAGTTGAAAGTGTGCAGTATATCGAGGAATTCGATGCTGCAAAAGAGCGGATTTTCGTATCCGAACAATTTAAAAAAAATAAAAATTAAAATAAAAATCATGAAAAATTTAATTGTTACTTTAGTATTCGCTTTGATGCCGACGATGTTCTTTGCACAGACAGCTTTTGATAAATTTGACGGGCAGGACGAGGTGACATCGGTAGTCGTCACCAAGAAAATGTTTGAAATGATGGGCAATGTTAAAAACAAAGAATCGCAGCAGTATATTGATTTAATCAAAAAATTAGATAATTTGCGGGTGTTTACGACAACAAGTGCCCGGGTGACCAGTGAAATGAGGTCTGCCGCAGAAGGTTATATCAAAAGCGCGAAACTGGAAGAGTTGATGCGGATAAAAGATAACAATCAGAATATCAAGATAATGGTAAAATCGGGTTCAGGCCCGACGCAAATCCGCGAATTGCTGATGTTCATCGAAGGATCCGGATCCAATAAAAATGAAACCGTCCTGATGTCGCTTATCGGTAATTTCGATCTTAACGAGATTTCGGTATTGACCGATAAGATGAATCTGCCGGGCGGCACCAGTATCAAAAATGCAAGCAAAGGAACCAAAGGTCCTAAATAATATAATATGAAAAAATTCATTGTTCTTTCGTTGATATGCAGCCTGTTCTTAGCAGGCTGCAATAACGATCCGTCATTGCAGAAGTATTTTGTCGAAAAGAGTGAAGATCCTGA
Source organism: uncultured Flavobacterium sp. (assembly GCA_964563275.1). GTDB lineage: Bacteria > Bacteroidota > Bacteroidia > Flavobacteriales > Flavobacteriaceae > Flavobacterium. The sequence continues at coordinate 259 of CAZLWZ010000165.1, read as the reverse complement.
TTTTATCGCACTCGACATTTCGCCCACGATTCTTAATATAGATAATTCGCAGCTTACGGTCGAGCAGAGCCAGGCGTTGGAAACATTTGATAAAATGAATGTACTCGCATTTAAGATTAATGAAACAAATGCGGTGGTCTATGAAGAGGAAAAGGCGAAGGTCACCGAAATGCTAAAGGATAAAAAATATCAGCAACTGATGCGCTTCGGATCGGGTGCCAATGGAGCTTCGGTAAGTTTTGTGGGCGACGAGGAAAAG
>CAZLWZ010000164.1:0-4926 GCA_964563275.1 uncultured Flavobacterium sp. | reverse complement strand
CACCAGCAATTGGCGAACTCCCTGCCTTAATTTCACGGACGCTTTCGGCACAAAGGGCGGCACCATTGGCCACAGTAAACTCGTTCAGTCCTTCAAACTCAACAGAAGCACCGGTGATGTTCGGCTGTCCAATATTAAAACTACCGGCTTCAATAAAAACAGCTGAGTCTAATATCGTATCCATGTAGTCACCTATTATCAGTTTAATAGTATAGGTGTGATTTGGAACAACAGTGGCACGAGCAATCATGGGCACCACCTGGCCACGAACATTAATAGCTGCATTGGCAGGGTCGTTTGGATTAAACCTGTCGAAAAATGGTAGATTTACGGAGGGACATCCGCCACCTTCCGGCACCGAATTATCACGAATTGTAGTTACTGATATGGGTGTTTGCGGCGTAACACCAGGAATGTACGCTATATTCTGGTATGGAGTACCTGCAGTAACATCGGTGAGTATAAACGCAAAGACGTCTCCAAAGGTGCACTGATACGGACCATATTCTGCCGAAGCAAATAGGAACTTAAAGCTAAATTCATCGGTCAAGGGCGTAAATGTAAAGGTAATACCATGTGCATCGCTTACTGTACTGAACTGGCCTTGAGAGTTACTGATCGCTTGCAATTGAGCATCGGTCGCGCCGCCAGCATTACTGGTTATAGCGCCGGTGCCGTTAAATGGACCGGCAACATTAGCCACGTTTCCTGTACTAATTACCACACCTTCTTTAAGAGGGAAATCAGAGTTATTACGGTGGAAGTAGCTTATACCGTTTGAATTATTGGCAACCAATGAAAAATTGCTCACATCGGCACAATCGGAATGAATTAAAATATCCTGCACCAGTTGCGCCGGCGTATATGTTCCGGCTGGTTTCACCGTCACCCAATTTTGTCTCGGAGTATCTACATCGGTACAGCCCGGACATGCGGGAACAGGATCAGGAGTATCGCTTGACACAGTAACCACATTGATCAAATTAGGATGTGATAAGTCGTAATTTACGGGAACCACTATTGTTACCTGATATGTTAGAATCTCACCAACAGCAAGATTGGCTACGACATCAGACAATGGCCCTGTGCCGCTGGTTCCGTTGCTGCCCACCCACCACATTTCGGTAATGCCCGAGGGTAGCGGATCGCTGACAGTAACATTTACAGCATCGCTAGGCCCCTGGTTAGTGATCGTGATGCTATAGGTAGTGGTCTCCTCGATATAAACCGGCGTGCCTGTATCAGTTTGAATGGCTGAGTTCAGGAACTGCGTCTGGCCGTTTGTTTTTAAAGTAACAAGATCTGCCGATGCGGCCGGCGTATTAACATCTGTACAATCCGGACAGTCGGGATTTGGATCATCGGTCGTACTGGTTACAGTCACACTATTTATCAAATCATTGCTTTGATCGAAATCTTGCGGCACGTTTATAGTGATTGTATAAACGTGAGAGGTACCGGAAGCCATCGTCGCAAAGTTTGCACTTATCGCACCGGTTCCTGGTCCGCCCGGACCTGTCCAAGACACATTGGCTGCCGGAATTCCGGCCGGCACGGGATAGTTGACAGTAACATTGTCGGCAGTATTTGGACCTTGATTACTCACGGTAAAGGTGTACACGCTTTGTTGCCCCGGCGTAAAGGTAGCACTGCCATCGGTTATCGATGTTTGTAAGTCGGCCGCGATCCACAATGCATCGGTATCAGCACATCCTGAACACGCCGGATTCGGGTCGTCGGTATCACTGGTCACATTGGCTATGCTCTCAAGGTCACCCGTGTATCCCAGAGGCACTTCAAGCACTATTGTGTAGGTAATCGTTTGTCCATCAGCAAGGACGGGAATAATATCGGAAAGCGGCGTGTTGGTACCACTGCTGCCATTGGTCCCGCTCCACGAGAACTCAGTAATCCCGGCAGGAATAGCATTGGTAACAACTACGTTATCCGCAGGTGTCGGACCATTATTAGTAACCGTTACAGTATAAACCACTGTTGATCCCTGGAGATAGAGTGTTTGATTATTCGTATTGGTGACAACTATGTCGGCTTCCTCCAATAAATCTGTGTCTATACAAAACATACACGCCGGGTTCGGATCAGTAGTTGTCGAACTGACTACAGTCGCGCTGCTTAGCGGGCCTGAGAATCCGGCAGGAATATCAATATCAATAGTGTATGTGACAGTGCTTCCAACAGCGAGTGACGTTAGTGAGTCGTCCAAGTCAATGTTAGTCCCTGAAGAACCGTTACTGCCAGTCCACGAAAATGAGGTTATGCCGGCTGGAATAGCATTGTGCACATTAACATTATTTGCTACTTGCGGCCCATTGTTGGTTACGGTTACTATATATTCAGCGCTGGTACCGGGGGTGTATGAGTTCTGATTATTGGTGTTTACTACCACAATGTCAGCACCGGAAGTGGCTTGTGTATCAGTATCGGTACAGGCAGTGCACGACGGATCCGGATCTGTCGTCGGGCTGCTGACCGATGTAGTGCTTGTCAGGTTGCCGGTGTAACCCGTCGGGATTACCATGGTGATGGTATAAGTGACCACAGCTCCGTTTGTCAGGGTGCTGATCGTGTTATTGATCGGTATGTTTACTCCGGAAGATCCATTGCTTCCGGTCCATGAAAATTGGGTAATGCCCGCGGGGATTGCATTTACAACATTCACATTTTGTGCCGAATGAGGGCCGTTATTTGTTACAGTCACATCGTATACGACTGTAGATCCCGGCACATACGCCGATTGGTGGTTGGTGTTACTGACGACGATATCGGCAATGGTTTCGCTTGTATTGGTATCGGTGCAGGTCGAACAGGCCGGTTCGGGATCGTCTGTGGCGCTGGTGGCAGTCACATCTAATGTCAATGGACCGGTAAAAGAAATCGGCACCCCCACAGTAATCGTATAAGTGATTGTCTGTCCGTTGGCCAAACTGGCTATTAAATCAGACAGTGCTACATTTGTTCCCGAGGAACCATTCGTACCTGTCCAGGAGAATTGCGTGATTCCGTCGGGAATGGCTACCGAAACATTCACATCCGACGCATCATCCGGACCATTATTGGTCACGGTCAAGACATAAACGCCAGATTGTCCGGGAGTATAAGTAGTTTGCGAATCGGTAATTTCTGCAACAACATCAGCCTGTGGCGCAGGAGCTACATACAAGATATCGGTATCAACGCAAAAGGTACAGCCCGGAACGGGGTCGATCGTCGGCGTGGTCCAGGAAGCCGAATTGACCAGATTTCCGCTAAAAGAAAGCGGTACCTGTGCTGTTATAGTATATACGACCTGCTCATGGGCTGGCAAAGAAGTGATGATGTCAGCAATTGGCTCATCGGTACCAGAAGATCCATTCGATCCTACCCAAGAGAATTCGGTAATTCCTGCCGGAATAGGATTGGAGACATTGACATTTGCCGCGGTTAAAGGTCCGTTATTTTTAACTGTAACCGTATATGTAGTGACCGATCCGGGAATATACGCGTCCTGATTGTTGGTGTTAATTATCTCAATATCAGCGCCAATTGCTTTTGTGTCGACATCGATACACTGATCACAGGCAGGATTTGGATCTGGCGTAGGGGAGGTCACCACTGTTTCGGAAATCAAGTCCCCATTTAGCGCGCCCGGAATCTCCATTGTAATTATATAGGTCACCATCGCGCCTGCCGCAAGACTCGGAATAGTGTTGTTCAGCGGAACGTTTTCACCACTCGAACCATTGCTCCCTTGCCAGTAAAAATAGTTGATACCGGCCGGGATTGCATTCGTGACATTCACGTTTACAGCAGCCTGCGGTCCGTAATTGATCACCGTAACCGTGTAAATGTTGTCGGTTCCCGGAATGTAGGTGGTTTTGAAATCAGTATTTGTAACTACTAAGTCGGCCTGGGCAAAGCCTGAGAATGTTCCGAGCAACAAACACAAGAGTAAAAATCTTTTCATGTAGCATATAAATAAATTACAGCTTTCACGAAATTTTCGCAAAAACTGCAGGAAGTGTTAATAATTTTTTAATTCCCCAAATATACCGAAACGCTCAAAATAACTTTGTTAATTTTGATAAAAATATCTTTTAAATGACGAAAATCCTTATAAGGGAAACCCACAATCCCGCTATCGTAAAGTTTGAATTACCCGATTTTATTACCCGTAACGAAAGTTTTGAATATAAAAACATCGATGAGGCAAAGCAGTCGCCGCTCGCTCAACAACTGTTTTATCTTCCGTTTGTCAAAACCGTTTTTATTTCCGGAAACTTTATCGCCATCGAAAAATACAGCATCGTTGAGTGGAACGACGTTAAAGATGCAGTTGCGGAACAAATAGAGGCTTATGTGAATACGGGAGTGCCAATCGTTGCCGTCGATGACAGTAAACCGACTAAACAGCCACTGAACGTATATGGTGAAATTACGCCAAACCCATCGGCGCTAAAATTCGTAGTAAGCCGCATGCTGACGCGCTCGGCCGCCGAATTCAAAAATGTTGATCAGGCTGCAGCTTCACCTCTGGCACGTGAGCTTTTTAATTTTCCATACGTCAAAGAAATTTTTATTGATGAAAATTACATTTCAGTCACGAAGTACGACATCTACGACTGGAATGATATCACGATGGAACTGCGTGGTTTCATCAAGCAATACATAGAGAATGGCGGCACTGTATTAGACGAATCACTCCTTGTCTCAACACCGGAACAGGAAAAGCAAAAAATCGCGAATTTCGACAACCTCGACACCACTTCGCAGCAAATCATCAACATCCTCGAAGAGTACGTAAAACCTGCTGTCGCGGCCGATGGCGGAAACATACTTTTCGATTCTTATGATCCCGCCGATAAACGCGTCAAGGTGATATTGCAGGGCGCATGCAACGGCTGTCCATCGTCGACATTTACGCTGAAG
>CAZLWZ010000163.1:0-4969 GCA_964563275.1 uncultured Flavobacterium sp. | reverse complement strand
TGCTAAAATTTTGTTAGAACTTACAACTGGCACTACGGTTCCGATGTCAGTAAAAGGGTGAATTCTGTCGTACAAATCGGAAGTATCTGTGCGTCAGATGTTTTTTGTAGCCGAGTGGATGTGAACCGTTTTTTAATTAACAAGTTGGCTTGGATCGCTTCGGTTTTCGGCCTCTCACGAAGGCTCGGCTCAAGAGCCGCTGAAGGAAATTATAGTGTCCCTTTATGAGTAGGCAGTAGTTACTTCAGAAGGGTTTTCATGCCAAAATACTACAAAGTTCTGCTTTAATAGCGGAGGGAGCCAATTGAGATTTACAAATTGACATTAGTAGGTTTGACCGATAGAACCGGTTGAAAATTTGAGTTCACCCGCGTGAAGGCTGGCAGTGAAAATCCTTTTTCGAGGAACGAGAAAAAGATTGCAGCGTACAGCCTGACGGCGGCGCGGGATGTTGCTGTGTGTTTTTAAGATGATTCCGCCGGCACGCCCGGAGCATAAAAAATCTGAAAATTTCAGAATTTGGAAATTTAGCTGTGCGGTTCGGAAGCATCTTGAGTGAAAGTAACTTATGCTGCGTAATGCTTGCCTGGGTTCTTTTCTCCTAAAAATCACACAGAAGCAATATTGGCCTACGAAACTGCAGCGACGGGAATGTGCCCGCGCTCGATGACTTTGGTGTTGATTTGTGACGCTTTAAAATGTCTGGTGATAATTTCCGAAATGATACCGATATCAAACGGTCGGCATGAAAAAATGTCGATTGCGGCAAAGTTGTGCTCAGGCCAGGTGTGGATGCTGATATGGCTTTCTTCGAGCAGTATAATTCCCGTAGCGCCTACAGGTTCAAATTGCTTGTACGATTCTGCCACTTTGCCAAGTCCTAATGCAGCAACAGCTTCATTCAGAAACGCTGCTGCCGGGGATGTATATTCTAATGTGCCGGCAGCGCAATCATACACATCGAACACCGTGTGGTGCCCAATGACCAGGGCTTCTGAGCTATTCCTGAGCATTTGCCGCTTGAATTAAGTTAATAAATTCGGTTTGATCGTATATTTTTGTCAGTACTACGTACGATTCGTCTGCATCCATTTCGACCATTTCGGGCAGTTCTTCACGAGGCCCGCAGTCCCAGGTAATAGGGTTAATAAGTTCCCGGATGACATCAAAATTTCCTTCCAGCGGCATGCCAAGAAAGGTGACCGTTTGGTGCGGAATTACATGCGCAGCCTGGCTTTCCGACATATCACTGCCATAGAACTCTTCGCTTTTCAAATATTCCGACATGGTAGGGTTGAGCATATACATCCTTTCCGTAAAATTATAAGTGACCGTGCTGTCATTTTCGAGGGTTACGGTGTGAGATCCTTGACCCATTTCGACCCAGACAACTTCCCTTGGCGGAACTTCAACGGTGAGCGTGTCGATTGTAACGATCAATGGAAAATCGCCGGGATTGTCAATTGCGAGATCCACGTTGCTGGAACACGATGTAAGCAAAGCTGCCAATGTGGCGATAAGGAATAAATTTTTCATATACGTCTTTTTTAAATGATGAAGTGCGACATGAATTCACAGTCATCGGTAATTATTTTGGCTTGTTGGGTTCGGAAATTGATGGCTGAAGCGCGGTTGGTATAAAAAACCCCGGGCTGATAATAGTAGGATTCACGGTCTGATGCCAGCGGATAATATTGCTGGTAGATTCTTGGTTGCCGGGCGAAATCGCCTTTAGAAGTTTCTTCGCCCGGTATTGTAATATTTTCACCCATGCGACCATAGACTGGTTTGACAACTGGATTTTGCAGTTTATCAGCACTTGTGTATGTCTCTGCGATGTATTGGTTCGGAAAATAGTGCGTGATATAGGCGAGAAACTTTTTGTTCTGCCAAACAGCGGTATAGGGCGGGTTGAGCACGACTGCTTTTTTGGCGGTTATGATTTTTGACAATGTTTTTGCCAATTCTGGTTCTTCGTTGAACATCCAGTCCCACGGCACCATTTTAAACCAGACATCCACCGGTTGATATTCGCCGCCGATCTCGAAAAATATGCCGTCATCTTCGGAAAAAGTCACCTGCTCCAAATCGCAGTAGAATGTTTGAAAACCCGCTTCGTAAGCTGTATCCAGAACCACGTTGCAGTTGAGCTCATCTTCCTTGTGCCCAAACGAAGATGCAAGCACGTACGCATCGTCGTGGCTAATATTGCGGCGTAATTTCTTAAAAGTTTCGACCAGATCAGCTTCGACGGAGTTGTGTTGCCCTTTCATACCGGATAATTCCGCGAGCTGAATTTTTTGCCACAGAACTGTTTCGGGCAAAGTGCTGCAAGTGTCGGCATTAAACTCAATCACTTTGGCTACGAGATGGTCAAAACCGCCACTGATATCAAAACGACCGTACAAAAACGGTTGTTCGTGTCTGTTGCGCCAAGATTGTTCGATAGTGTGATGAAAGAAATCGGGAATGCCTATCAAAGCCAGCGAACGTTCGCTGATAATTTTGTCGGTTGCCTGTTCGAAGATTTTATAGGCTTCTTCAGCGACAAAAGAAAATGTGGAAACTTCAGATCCGTAAATGCCAAGAAGTTCTTCGTAAAGATATTCCTGGCCGGCATACCAGTGAAGGTTTGGCGGCAGTTCTTTTTTCTTAAATTTCCGAACTTCTTTAAAGCGGCTATCCTCCATGGGAACGGAACGATTTACCGGAGCCGTATCCGGATGATGCTTTTCCGGGAACACTCACGCGACGCGATGTTGCCGATTTGGTAAGATCGCTTTGTAGTGCAGTGGATTTGTTGAAGGCGTTGGCATCTTTGTAGCTTCCGGCCCTTGGCGAAGTGCTTCCCAAATTGCGCATCAGGTATGATCCGGCAAGCGAGTACAGCAGGACATTGCTCAGCCCCGGATGCGAACTCGAGTCGGATCGAAGCTTCGCCATTGATAGCGTATCAACGGCGCCGTCCAGCCGGTGCACAATGGCAATCGATTTTTCCTTGTCGTCGATAAGTTTTTCGTCAATAATTTTATAGTCAGAGCCGGGCGGTACTTCTTCGACCTCAGTGATAACACCTTTAGTGGATTCAAGAATGGTTTGCAACTCCGCATCTTTTATTTTTGGACTGCCGTCGCCACCGCAGCTTTGAAAAGACAGGATGCCCATGGCAAGACCTGCCACTGCAAAATATTTAAGCAAAGCCGATCCGCTTACCGTATTTTTTTTCATCTTTGGTTTTTTTTAACACTTTAGCAAACATACATATTATTTTGAGTTTACAAGTAAAAGTCTTATCATTTTCAGTATTTGTTGCCGGACTGTGTTCGATCATTTATGAACTGTTAATCAGTGCTACTGCGACTTATTTTCTTGGCGATGGCGTTCGGCAGTTCTCTATACTAATCGGCGTTTATTTATTCTCGATGGGCATCGGGGCATACGCTTCAAAATTTCTCAAGCACAAGCCACTTGAATTTTTTATAGTAATAGAATTTGTCCTCGGTCTCATCGGAGGTTTGTCGGTGCCGTTGCTATATTTCCTTTTTGTCAACGTGAGTCCTTTTTCGCTGCAGTTGCTGTGTCTTGGTGTAATGTTTATTATTGGTTTGCTCACAGGGATGGAAGTGCCGTTGCTGACTTTTATCAGCGATGATTCGGATTATAAAGACAATCTTTCGCGCGTACTCTCACTTGACTATATCGGCGGACTAATTGCGACCTTGCTGTTTCCTTTTCTATTGCTGCCTTTCGTGGGATTGTTTTACTCGTCGCTGATGTTCGGCATCGTCAACATTTTGCTGGGCCTGTGGCTCAATTACATGTTGGTGCGAAAGTGGAACCGCGTTGTAATTTTTGGGATTGTTGCCTTAGCAGCGCTTATTGTGATGGTTTTATATACCGGTAAAATGCTTCAGGTGTGGGAGCAGCAGATCTACAAGAACCCGGTAGTCGAAAACATTCAGACACCGCATCAGAAAATTGTAATTACGAAGCGGCAGGACGATGTGAGGTTGTTCTTAAACCGGTCGATCCAATTTAGTTCGCTAGACGAGCACCGTTACCACGAAATGCTTGTCCATGTCCCTATGTTGATGCACGCCGCACCCAAAACTGTATTGATTTTAGGAGGTGGTGAAAACCTTGCAAGCAGGGAAGTGCTGCGGCATCGAAATGTGGAGCGTATCGATGTGGTGGATATAGACAGCACGATGTTCCACCTGTCAAAAAACAACGAGCTGCTTAAGGAAATCAATCAGGGGGCGTCCAGTAATTCGAAAGTGCACCTGATTGCCCAGGACGCTTTTAATTTTCTGTATAACAACAACCAACAATATGACGTCATTATCGCCGATCTGCCCGATCCGTCGAGCGATGCCATTGCGAGGTTGTACAGCAGGCAATTCTTTATGTTGGTGCGTAACCGGCTTCGTGAGGATGGTATTTTTGTGACGCAGTCGGGTGAAATTTATTATTCGAATTTGGCTTTCAGTTGTATATATAATACGGTGAGCGAGGTGTTTGCACACACTAGCGCTTATCAAACCTATGTGCCGTCGTTTGGCAACTGGGGCTATACCGTGGCCGCAAATTATCCGCTGGATCCTGTGAAACGCAGGACTTTGCCTGACGGCCTTAAATTTTTAACCGACCGTGAGTTTGAAAACTCATTTGCGATGCCAAAGGACATCACGATTAAGAAGACCAAAATAAATTCGATAGACAACCCGGTTGTTCTTAATTATTTTTTGGACGAGTGGACGAAATGGAAATCGGAGATGGTGACCAATTAGGGATTGCATAAAAATCGTGGATCCGTGTTTTCCAAGGTGCCGGTTACCAAATGCGTGAAGGATTGCAGTGGAAAGCCCGCAGCGATTCCGATAGCTATCGGGAGAGCGAGGACTTGCAACGGAAAGCCTGACGGCGGCGCGGGATGTTGCTGTGTGTTTTTAAGATGATTCCGCCGGCA
>CAZLWZ010000162.1:0-4997 GCA_964563275.1 uncultured Flavobacterium sp. | reverse complement strand
GATTTCGAGCCAAGTACAGGTGAGCTAGAATTTTCACGAGATACCGTTTACCTCGATACCATTTTTTCGAATATCGGCTCAAGCACTTATACGCTTAAAGTTTATAACCGAAGCAGCAAAGACATCAGCATCCCAACGGTACAGCTCGGCAAGGGACTGAATTCAAAATACCGGATGATGATCGATGGAATGGATGGCAACAACGGCAAAATTTTTAATAATGTAGAGCTGTTGGCCAAAGACAGCATGTTCATTTTTATCGAAACAACGGTTGATGTCGCCGAGGCCAATCCAACCGATTTTCTTTATACCGACAAAATTCTTTTTGACGCAGGTTCCAACCAACAGTCGGTCGAACTCGTGACGCTGATTCAGGACGCATATTTTTTGTTTCCGCAACGATTTGATGATGGCACTACCGAAGAGTTGACCATTGGAGAAGATACTATTCACGGATTTTTCCTCGATGAAAATGATCCGGTCAATGGAAACGAATACCATTTTAGTGCCGATAAGCCATACGTCATCTACGGTTTTGCCGCAGTCGCACCCGATAAAACGCTGACGATCGATCCCGGCGCACGTATTCATTTCCATGACTCCTCGGGAATCATTGTAGCCAATAATGCGTCCATACATGCCAATGGCCAACTTTCGAGCACCACAGCATTGGAAAATGAAATTATTTTCGAAGGTGATCGCCTCGAACCCGGATTCGCGAATTTTCCGGGACAGTGGTTTGGCATCTGGCTAACGGCCGGAAGTACGGGACATGTTTTTGACCACGTAACCATCAAGAATGGCTCGGTCGGCTTGTATGCACAAAATACTGACGCAATTGTTACCAATACGCAGATTTACAATAATTCACTTTACGGCATTTATGCGCAGAATTGTGAGATATCAGGTCAAAACGTTGTTATAAATTCGGCCGGGATAGCGTCTTTAGCTTGCACTTACGGAGGAACCTATAATTTCACTCATTCGACCTTCAACAACAATTGGCAAAGTTCTCGTCAACTCGCAGTTTATGTCAGCAATTATATTCAGGATGTTGGCGCCGAGCCGCTTCACGAAGCCACATTCAACAATTGCATCATCTATGGCTCGAATCAGGTGGAGATGCTGCTCGACAAGGACCCATCGCAGGACTTCAACTATCAATTCAACAGTTGTTTATTAAAATTTAATAACACAAACAATCAGTTCACAAATCACGAATTGTATCGTTTCGACAGCGATCCTGCACATTATACGAATATAATCCGCAACGAAAGCCCGCGGTTTTTAAACGTGGCGGGCAATCAGTTATACATCGAAAACGAACCGTCAGGCGCGTATCAGCGAGGCGATGCATCGTATATCGTACCACTAGACATTACGGGTTTGGACAGGTCAGGCCCTACACCGGATCTTGGCGCATACGTCGCACGTATATTCCTGTAAAAGCGTTCCAAATTCTTTAAAACCGACTTTGTAGCTTGCGGTTTTTAGTCTAAATTTGCGCTAACAACAACAGCTAATCGACATAAAATGATTCATTTCTTCGGAAACGAAAACGACACCGTTTATGCAGTCCAGATGCAAGGTGCGCTTTCAGCAGAAAACACCGCTAAATTAAACTGGCTTTTTGGCAACGCCGATAAAATCGAAAAATCCGTCCTGACGGATTTTTTTGTTGGACCACGTGCCGCCATGGTTACGCCATGGAGTACAAACGCGGTTGAAATCACACAAAACATGTGCATAGAAGGCATCATCCGCATTGAGGAATTCCACCGATGCTCGCCGGATTGCACCGACTTCGATCCGATGCTTTCTCAAAAATATTCGGAACTCAATCAGACTATCTTCGAAATAAACATTACTCCTGAACCGGTCATTGAAATTGACAACGTCGCTGAATATAATCAGCGCGAAGGCCTGTCGTTGAGTGACGAAGAAGTTGAATACCTTAATGGCCTGCGAAGTAAAATCGGAAGAAATCTTACCGATTCGGAGGTATTCGGATTTTCGCAGGTAAATTCGGAGCATTGCCGCCACAAGATCTTCAACGGAAAATTCGTAATAGACGGTGAAGAAAAAGCTGATTCTCTTTTCAAATTAATTAAAAAGACTTCGGCAGCGAATCCAAACGAAATCGTGTCGGCATATAAAGATAATGTTGCCTTTGTAAAAGGTCCGCGTGTGCAGCAATTCGCACCGAAATCGGCCGATAAACCCGATTATTACGAAACAAAGGATTTCCATTCGGTCATATCGTTGAAGGCCGAAACGCACAATTTCCCTACAACTGTAGAACCTTTTAATGGTGCAGCTACGGGTTCGGGCGGAGAGATCCGCGACAGGCTCGCCGGAGGCCAGGGTTCCCTCCCACTCGCCGGCACGGCCGTTTACATGACATCGTACTCACGATTAGAACCAGGCCGTGATTGGGAAAATCAGATGCCGGAGCGCAAATGGCTATACCAGACACCTATCGATATTTTAATAAAAGCGTCAAATGGTGCATCCGATTTTGGCAATAAATTCGGGCAGCCGTTGATCACAGGATCGGTTTTGACATTCGAACACGATGAAAAGAATGATAATTTATCTGCCACTCCACGCCGACTTGGCTACGATAAAGTAATTATGCAGGCAGGCGGAGTCGGTTATGGTAAACTCGATCAGTCAATTAAGAAAAAACCTGAAAATGGTGACAAAGTCGTGATTCTGGGTGGTGAAAATTACCGCATCGGAATGGGCGGCGCAGCAGTTTCATCGGCTGACACCGGTGAATTCAGTACAGGTATCGAGCTCAACGCGGTACAACGCTCCAATCCTGAAATGCAAAAACGTGCTGCCAATGCTATAAGGGGATTCGTCGAAAGCGATAAGAACCCAATTGTGTCGATTCACGATCATGGCGCAGGCGGACATTTAAACTGTTTGTCTGAACTCGTCGAGGAAACCGGCGGTAAGATCGACCTCGACAGGCTTCCTATCGGCGATACCACCTTATCCGCCAAAGAAATTATCGGAAACGAATCGCAGGAGCGAATGGGGCTCGTGATTGGCAGCGAAGGAATGGAAATGCTCGAAAGAATTGCGCGGCGCGAGCGATCACCTATGTACGAAGTGGGTGAAGTCACCACAGATAACAGGTTTTCTTTTGAATCTAATTCAACCGGGGAAAAACCGATGGACTTCGCACTGGAGGATATGTTTGGCAGCTCGCCAAAAGTTGTTATGACCGACAGGACAATCGAACGAAAATATGCAGATGCTGACTACTCAGAAAGCCACTTCCGCGAATATCTGGAGCAGGTGCTGCAGCTCGAAGCCGTTGCGTGCAAGGACTGGCTGACCAATAAAGTGGACCGTTGCGTGGGCGGAAAAGTTGCCAAGCAGCAGTGCGTGGGTCCGTTACAACTGCCTCTGAATAATGTAGGCGTTATGGCTCTGGATTATTTAGGTAAGGAAGGAATTGCGACATCGATAGGACACTCGCCTGTCGCTGCGCTTATTGATCCGGAAGCAGGAAGCAGGACTGCGATCGCCGAAGCATTATCGAACATCATCTGGGCACCGATAAAAGACGGAATTCGCGGAATTTCATTATCAGCCAATTGGATGTGGCCATGTAAGAACGAAGGCGAGGACGCCCGTTTATATGCCGCCGTTAAAAGCTGCTCCGAATTTGCGATTTCGCTCGGAATCAATATTCCAACCGGTAAGGATTCATTATCGATGAAGCAGCGGTACCCCGACGGTGATGTGCTGTCGCCCGGAACGGTGATCATATCGGCTGCAGGTAATTGTACCGATATCAATAAAGTTGTCGAACCGGTCCTTCAACGGGACGGCGGCAATATTTATTACATCAACCTGTCGCAGGCCCCGCATAAGCTCGGAGGCTCCTCGTTTGCGCAGGTACATGGAAAGATCGGGAGCGAGGCACCTTCGATAGCTGATGCTGGTTTTTTCGTAAAAGCTTTCAATACAGTTCAGCAGCTAATTACCGACGGCAAAATAACGGCAGGCCACGATATTGGCAGCGGCGGGTTGATCACGACATTACTCGAAATGTGTTTTGCCGATGTTGATTTGGGCGCCGACTTTGATTTGAGCGCAATCGGTGAAAAAGATACCACCAAATTATTGTTTGCTGAAAACATTGGGATTGTTTTCCAGGCACATGTTGATGTAGAGCAGGTTTTTGATGATCAGGGTATCGGATTTTTTAAAATCGGCTCGGTTTCCAATGTTCCGACGGTAAATATCAAAAACGGTGATTTCTCCACCTCAATGAGTGTCGAGGACTTGCGAAACGTGTGGTTCAGGACGTCGTATTTATTGGACCAAAAACAATCCGGAGAGCAGAAAGCAAAGGAACGTTTTAATAATTTCAGCAGACAACCCCTACATTACAAATTTCCGAAGCAGTTTTCAGGCGTCAAACCGGTTATCGATTTTAGTAAGCCAAGACCAAAAGCCGCAATCATCCGCGAGAAAGGAAGCAATTCAGAGCGTGAGATGGCCAACGCAATGTATCTGGCGGGATTTGACGTTAAAGATGTACACATGACGGATTTGATTTCGGGACGGGAAAACCTTGAGGATATTCAGTTCATAGGCGCCGTTGGCGGTTTTTCAAATTCAGATGTCCTGGGGTCGGCAAAAGGCTGGGCTGGCGCTTTTTTATACAATGGCAAGGCTAAACAAGCGTTGGAGAACTTTTTCCGGCGTGAGGATACCTTATCGGTTGGCATCTGCAACGGATGTCAGTTGTTCATGGAACTCGAGCTTATAAATCCGGACCATGAAGTGCACGGAAAATTGAAACACAACGAGTCAAATAAACACGAAAGCGGATTTACGACCGTTAAGATTCAGCAGAACAATTCAATAATGCTGCAATCGCTGGAGGGATCAACTCTGGGCGTTTGGATATCGCATGGCGAAGGACGCTTTGATCTTCCGTATACTGAGGATAAGTACGACATTGTAGCGAA
>CAZLWZ010000161.1:0-5010 GCA_964563275.1 uncultured Flavobacterium sp. | reverse complement strand
GATATGCCTAATATTAATCGGACAACCCGCTGGAAACCGGAAGAACACTGGCATCTGGTGTATTGGGAACAACAGGTGTAAAACCTACTTATCTGATCACGATTAAGATTCTGGAACAAATTTTTAATATAGAAAATTAATGAGCACAACCCCACCAAACAATTCTGAGGATCAGGAGATTGACCTGAGAGACATATCCCGAAAAATGGGATCGATGTTTCAGGGTCTGAACACATTTATATTTAAAAGTATCCGATTTGCCATCAGGAACGCGGTCATCCTGGTGCTGTTGCTGATCATTGGCGTCGGACTTGGTTTCTACCTCGACCGGACACAAAAAACGTATGACCATCAGATTATCGTCTCGCCTAACTTTGGCAGTGTTGATTATCTGTACTCGCGGATAGAATTGATTAACTCAAAAATAAAGGAAGGAGATTCTTTATTCCTTAAAAAAATCGGATTACCAACACCATCACGGCTTGCCCGAATAGAAATTGAACCTGTAATAGACGTTTATAAATTTGTAAACCGGACAGGAAAGGAACTCGATTTCCAATTGTTAAAACTATTGGCTGAGAACGGTGATATTAAAAAAATCGTAGAGGAGCCGGTAACCGCCCGAAATTATACCTACCATTCCATCACTTTTACGACTAAGGGGAAAACGTCGGTGCAGCAGACGGTCGAACCATTGCTCGCCTACCTGAATGACAGTGACTTTTTTAAGCAGCTACAACAGGAAACACTCAAAAACGTCAGGCTGAAGATGGAGGCTAACGAGCGTACCATCGCGCAGATCAACGGTTTTATGGACGAATTTGCTAACTCGGCAACCGGCAGCACGCCAAAGAGCAGCAACCTCGTATATTATAATGAGAACACACAACTTAATGACGTAATCAACACCAAGGACGAGCTACACCTGGAGCAGGGTTATCTACGTATCGAACTTGTGAGTTATGACAAAATAATAAAAGACACTACTATTATTACCAATATTGAGAAGAGAGGCGCTGTAAATGGCAATATGAAGATGTGGCTGCCGCTGTTGCTGATATTTTTCTATCTGATCATCAGGATGTTCATCTCGTTTTATAAAAATCAGGCGCGAAAGCAACAAGTTACCGCATAAAAAACCAGCATGAAAGGAATAGTTTTAGCCGGAGGATCGGGAACCAGACTTCATCCGCTTACGCTTGCCGTCAGCAAACAATTGATGCCCATTTATGACAAGCCGATGATTTATTATCCGCTGTCGACATTGCTATGGGCAGGAATTAATGAAATCCTGATAATATCGACACCGCATGATTTACCATTGTTTCGGCAATTGTTGGGTGACGGAAAATCATTGGGCTGCCGCTTTGAATATGCGGTCCAAGAAAATCCAAACGGCCTCGCCGAAGCGTTTATCATCGGGAAAGAGTTTATAGGCACAGACAAGGTAGCATTGGTCTTGGGAGATAATATATTCTACGGAACCGGGTTATCCGATTTACTTCATGCGAACAATGATCCTGACGGAGGAATAATTTACGCCTACCATGTTCACGATCCTGAACGATACGGCGTTGTTGATTTTGATTCGACAGGAAAGGTACTGTCGATTGAAGAAAAACCGGCAAATCCGAAATCGAATTATGCCGTTCCCGGGATTTATTTTTTCGACAACGACGTAATCGAAATTGCGCACAACATTCAGCCGAGCCATCGCGGTGAACTCGAAATCACGGATGTAAATAAAGAATATCTGAAACGCGAAAAACTGAAGGTCAGCATCCTTGACCGCGGAACGGCGTGGCTTGATACAGGCACGTTTCAGTCGCTGATGCAGGCTTCGCAATTCGTTCAGGTAATAGAAGAACGTCAGGGCCTGAAAATCGGTTCAATCGAAGAAGCAGCATACAAAATGGGTTTTATAAATGACAGTCAGCTTCGCGACCTCGCACAACCATTGCTAAAGAGTGGTTATGGAAAACACCTGTTAAGCATAATTTAGATGACAATATTCCCCTCAAAATTAGAAGGCTGTTTTGTACTTGAACCAAAGATCATTTCTGATGAACGGGGTTATTTCATGGAAAGCTTCAATGAAAGAACCTTTTCCGAAAAAACCGGGCATAATGTTCATTTTGTTCAGGACAATCAGTCTTATTCGACAAAAGGTGTTTTGCGCGGACTTCATTATCAGACAGGTGAGCATGCCCAGGCTAAACTGGTGCGTGTCCTGCGCGGGGAGGTACTTGATGTCGCGGTTGACATTCGGCCTGGGTCGTCCACATTCGGGCAACATGAGGCCGTTTTACTTACAGGAGACAATCAAAAACAATTTTTTATTCCGCGTGGTTTTGCGCACGGATTTCTGGTTTTGAGCGACACCGCGGTCTTCTTTTATAAATGTGACAATTTTTATAACCGCGAATCCGAAGGCGGAATTATTTATAACGACCCGCAGTTGAACATCGATTGGCAATTATCTACAAATGAATTGCTGATATCCGAAAAAGATTCTCAACTTCCCAATATTTCAAATGCAAGACAAGTATGGTAGTGTTGGTGACAGGCGCTTCGGGGCAACTCGGCCAGGCGCTTAAATATATAGCATCGGATCATAATGACATGGTATTTCATTTTGCGTCTTCTGCCGATGCAAATATTACCAATAAGCGACAATTAGAGGAAGTCTTCGCTAAAGTGGCACCCGATTTCTGTATCAACGCGGCAGCGTACACAGCAGTTGACAAAGCTGAAAGCGAACGCGAAATCGCGAAACTGATCAATGTTGATGGTGCCCGAAACCTTGCTGAAGTGTGCAAGGAATTCGATACAACTCTTATTCATATTTCAACCGACTTTGTATTCGACGGAACCCAAGAATCACCATACGTTGAAAGCGATCAAACCAATCCGCAGAGCGTGTACGGGCAAACCAAACGCGATGGTGAGGTAGCGATAATGGAGACCTGGGAAAAGCACATCATCATCAGGACGTCATGGTTGTACTCGCAGTTCGGAAATAATTTTATGAAAACCATGCTGAGGTTGGCAACCGACCGCGATAAGATTTCGGTCGTAAATGACCAGATTGGTACTCCCACAAATGCCGTTGACCTCGCAGCAGCGATTTTGGAAATTATAGTGCGTATTAGTAATCAGGATTTAAATTCCAAGTTTCAAATTTCAAATTCCAAATTTCGAATTCCAAATTCAAAGTCCAGCGCCCAACACCCTGAACCCAACACCCAACACCCTGCACCCAACACCCTGAACCCTGCACCCAACACCATACACCCATTCGGTATTTACCATTTCAGCAACCAAGGCGAGTGCAGTTGGTATGATTTTGCAAAAAAGATTTTCACAATCAGGAAGATTGAAATAGAATTACGGCCAATACCGACATCCGAATTTCCGACGGCTGCGAAACGGCCAGCGTATAGTGTGTTGAGTAAGGAGAAGATTATCGATAGCTATGCGCTGAACATAAGGCGATGGGAAGTGGCGTTAGCGGATGCTTTGAAAATTTAATAAATAGGCATATTTCATACACTAACTATGCTTTATCTATGGCTTTGATAGGAGGTTGAGGTTAAGGTTGAGACTGAGATTTAAGGAAACGTTTATTCGGGTGTTGTTCGGGTGTTGTTCGGGTGTTGTTCGGTAAAAATGCCGATTTTGCAAACATGACCCGAAGATGACCCGAACAAAACTGGGTGCATTTTGCAAAATTAGGATCACATCAATAATGGGATTTTACATAACTATCACCGGCAGCACATTAAAAATAAATGCTTAGCGTCAACAGTCAACTGCATTGCTAGGAATGACAATGTATAAAGTTGGAAAAGGTACTTTTCAGTGTTTTTAACTTCTACCACAACCCGCAACGTGCGCTTGAAAAATGATGAAAAAATGAAGGAGGCGCCAGCCTCCTTTGTTATTATCGTTTGATGATTTTTTTTATCTCAGTATGGCCGTTGGCAGATAACTGCAATAAATATAATCCCTGGGATAATTCTCCTAATTCGATATATGTTGTTGCGACACCTTCGCTGATAAATTTCCCGTCGATACTAAAAATTCTATAACTAACATTCTGTTGGTTATGTTGGATAAATATAATATCAGAAAACGGATTCGGAAAAACAGCAAATGCCTTTTGCAGATCGGGAATCCCCAGTTCCTGTAATACTCCGCTCAAACTGAAATTATTAAATGTTACCCGGTTACCGTTATCTTCTGTCATATTGCTTCCTGTAAATCGCATTCTGATCTTAAAGTTAGGGTTATCGTTCGCGGAATCAATACCGGTAAAATCGACTTCAAATAGTTGGTATTCATCCGATAGCGGTAGCGTTGCCATTGTCAAACCAGATTGCGTCCATACCGGAGCTCCGGCTACAATCGAATAGTCGATAAGAATCCCATCAGCAGCACCTTCATCTTTGGCGGCGAAGGCAAATTGAATTTGTTCAAAGCCGGTTGTTGGCAAATCGAATGTCATTGTGTTTTCGCGATCACTATTTAAAAATGGCTGTGTAATCTGCAGTGCTTTCATATTCGCATCTGCAAACTCGATATCATCATTGGCTTCCGGAATATAGTTTATTGGAGTGGGGCTGTTTCGTCGCTCCATAGACGCTCTTCGCCAATCGGGGTGGGACTGATTGAAAGGGTAACCCTCAAGTGCCGAATCGAACACGATTGCGCCGTCACCCAAAATAAAATAAGTTGCTTCAAGAATTTGCAGTGGCGTATCGTTAGGAACATCGCCATCCATCATCCAGAAGTAAATAGGTGCCGCCGCAACAGGTTCGTCCGATTCAATAAAATGTGCCGTAACCGAAAAACTGGAGGTTGGTGTTAGCGTAATTTGGTCGTCGGTGCTGCTAGATGCACCGCTCCAGTGGCTAAATATGTAGCCAGCTTGTGGAATAGCTTTGAGTGTCACTGGAATGTTGTGAAAATAAATTCCGGTCCATGGATAAGGTTGCGGATTTATTCCCG
>CAZLWZ010000160.1:0-5020 GCA_964563275.1 uncultured Flavobacterium sp. | reverse complement strand
TTTAGTTCTTCAACACTTTTCCAGTATTTTTTGTTTGATGACATCGTATATAAATATTAGCTTCTTAAATTATTTTAGTAATGGCATTTTCCGCACTCAAGTCCACCCAACTGAGCAGCAGTAAGTTTATCGACGCCATATTTTTTTGAAAGTTCTTCGTGGATTCGGGTGTAGTATTCGTTGCCCTCCATTTTCACATCGGTGCTGCGGTGGCAATCAACACACCAACCCATGGTTAACGGGGCAAATTGCTTTTGGATTTCGTATGTTTCCACAGGACCATGACATGTTTGGCATTCAATACCGGCAACAGTGACGTGCTGCGAGTGGTTGAAGTATGCAAAATCAGGAAGATTATGAATCCGTACCCACTTGACAGGCTGCGTTTTTCCAGTATATTTCTGCTCGGCCGGATCCCAGCCTACGGCATTGTACAGTTTCTGTATTTCTCCGTCATAGAACGCTTTCGTGTAATCACCTGTATCCGTTGTGTCGGAAACAGAAGCAATATTTTGGTGACAGCTCATACAAACGTTGAGCGACGGGATTCCCGCAGTCTTGCTGACACGAGCCGAGGAGTGGCAAAATTTACAATCAATGCCATTGCTGCCGGCGTGAATCTTATGCGAGAAATGAATTGGCTGGATCGGTGCATAGTTCTGATCCACGCCTACCTGCATAAAGAAGCCATAAACAAAGTATGCGCCTGCAAGCATAAGAAATATCGTGGAAACAAGCACCAGGAATTGATTTTTTGCGAATGCTTTCCAGATCGGCATTGTCGGCTCTTTCTTCACCACCTCAATTCCGTTTGCCTTTGCCACTTTAGACAGGACTTTGTTCACCATGACGAGCATGATCACCAAAATCAGCATCACCAGAGCCAGAGCACCAAGAATTAGGTTGTTCGAAGCACCTGAGCCACCTTCTGCTGTTGAACCGGCTGTCCCAGGCAGTTCGACGACCGGTGCTTTTACTTCCGAAGTATAGGCCAGGATATTGTCAATGTCTGCGTGAGATAATTGCGGAAAAGGCGTCATCAGCTTCCGGTTATTCTCTTCGAATATTTTCACGGCCAAAGGATCACCGGCCTTGATCATCGCAGAGCTATTTTGAATCCACTTGTAAAGCCACTCCCTGTCGCGGCGATCAGCAATCCCACGAAGCGCAGGACCGGTTGATTTACCGTCCAGTTTGTGACAGGCGGCACATTGCGAATTAAACAAAGCTTTTCCGGCTGCAACATCGCCGGCAGCAGAAGCGTCAGCAGCCTGTTCAGCGGCGGCGGCTTCGGTAGCGGCAGCATCCGTTGCACCTTCAGCAGCAGCGTCCTGAGCGAATGAATTTAAAGAGAAAGCCAGCATTAACGTCAGGCTGAAGAAAATTCTTGAAATCGAATGATGGTTACCCACTTTTTTCATATTACAGATGATTATCGACTATATTTCGGTATGATTTTCACTAGGAGAATGTCAGGAGGGAAATCGATACGTTATTTAAAAACCTGCACAAAAATACGACTTATGCAGTATCCACAAAACCTTAAAATAGTCATAATTCCAATTTATATTTATTCTAAATAAATAAATTCTCTCCGCATAATTCATTAAATATTACATTTGTATAAAAATCACCGCTTTATGAACTTCCACACCACAAAAACCCTGTGTTTCTGCACCATTATGCTGGTTACAGCTTTACAAAAAATTAACGCACAGACGATTGAAGTGACGGTTCAGCAGGATCCGAAATTTGAGCAACTTTTAAATGAAAAACGCCGGATTAGTTCCTCGATAACTGTCGACGACCGATACAAAGTCCAAATCTATAATGGTGATAGTGAGAACTCCAAAAAAGTGCTAAATGAAGTTCGCCGCCAATACCCTGACCTTGATGCCACAGTTGTTTTCAGCACGCCGTCATACAAGGTTTGGGTAGGGAATTTCAGAAGCAGGATAGAAGCAGAAAGAAACCTTCTGGAGATTTCGAAGCGATATCCAAATGCGCTGTTGATCAGGCCTAACAAATAAAAAATCCCGCATCAGCGGGATTTTTTAACTAACCATGTGGTGTAGCTTATTTAAGTTTTTTCTTCACTGCAACTTCCTGGAAGGCTTCAATTAAGTCACGCTCTTCAATATCGTTGTAGTTTTTGATCTGAATACCGCAGTCATATCCTTTGGACACTTCTTTGACGTCGTCCTTAAATCTTTTAAGGGCGGCAAGCTCTCCGGTAAACACAACCACTCCTTCGCGGATCACCCGGATTCGTGAACTTCGGAAAATCTTTCCATCGGTCACCATACAACCTGCAATGGTACCAACTTTTGATATTTTAAACAGTTCACGTACTTCGGCAGTCCCGGTGATTTCTTCTTTCATTTCCGGGGAAAGCATTCCTTCCATCGCATCGCGGACATCATCGATCGCATCATAGATGATCGAATAATTTCGGATATCGATTTCTTCTTTGTCTGCTAATTGTCGTGCATTTCCGGCAGGACGAACGTTAAACCCGATAATGATCGCATCGGATGCCGAGGCAAGCATCACATCGGTTTCGGTAATAGCACCGACTCCCTTGTGGATAATATTGATTTGTATCTCTTCGGTCGATAGTTTCGAAAATGAATCCGACAATGCTTCAACCGATCCGTCAACGTCACCTTTAAGGATAATGTTGAGTTCCTTGAACTGTCCAAGCGCAATACGACGTCCGATTTCGGCAAGTGTGATATGACGCTGTGTCCTGACCGACTGTTCACGCATAAGTTGCGTGCGCTTGGCCGCAATAGCTTTCGCTTCGCGTTCATCATCAAAAACATTAAACTTATCACCGGCAGTGGCAGCGCCGTCAAGTCCGAGGACCGATACAGGCGTCGACGGACCGGCTTCAGTAATCACGTTGCCTCTTTCGTCGTGCATTGCTTTAATCTTGCCATGATGTTTCCCGGCAAGCATATAATTCCCTATTTTAAGCGTTCCGTTCTGAACGAGTATTGTGGACACATAACCTTTTCCTTTGTCAAGGAATGCTTCTACGACAGTACCTGAAGCTAATTTATTAGGATTTGATTTCAGGTCCAGAATCTCAGCTTCAAGCAAAACCTTTTCAAGTAGTTCTTTCACTCCCAATCCGGTTTTAGCTGAAATGTCGTGCGACTGTATTTTACCGCCCCAATCTTCAACAAGCAAATTCATACCTGCAAGCCTTTCCTTGATTTTCTCCGGATTGGCATTCGGTTTATCGACCTTGTTTATGGCGAAGATAATCGGAACGCTCGCAGCTTGTGCGTGGCTGATTGCTTCTTTGGTTTGCGGCATAATATCGTCATCGGCTGCGATAACAATGATGGCGATATCGGTCACCTGAGCACCACGGGCTCTCATTGCTGTAAACGCTTCGTGACCCGGCGTATCCAGGAATGCAATTTTTTGTCCGTTTTCCAATGTCACGCCGTATGCACCAATATGCTGCGTGATCCCGCCCGATTCGCCTGCAATTACATTTTCCTCACGGATGTAATCGAGGAGTGATGTTTTACCGTGGTCAACGTGGCCCATGACGGTAACAATAGGTGCGCGCGGCATCAAATCTTCCTCACGGTCCTCAACCACCTGAATGGAATCTTCGAGTTCAGTCGTGATAAATTCTACATCGTATCCAAATTCATCGGCAACGATTGACAGGGTTTCGGCATCGAGGCGCTGGTTCATGGTTACCATGATTCCAAGCGACATACAAGTTCCGATCACTTTAGTAATTGGAACATCCATCATAATCGCAATTTCACCAACCGTTACGAATTCGGTAACCTTGATTGTCTTGCTGCCTTCTTCGAGTGAACGTTGTTCATCGTCGGTTTTCTGACGGTGCGTATCCCGCTTATCCCGACGATACTTCGCCGCTTTGGATTTTCCGCCTTTCCCCTGAAGTTTCTCCAGAGTCTCTCGGATTTGGTTTTTAACTTCCTCCTCGGTTGGCTCGACTTTCGCCACGATAGCCGGTCGGTTACCTTTGACGAAGCCCGGACGCGTTCCTCTTGCCCCTCCGGTATTTGGAGTTATTTTGTTCGGATTGGCTCCCGCTGCTCCACCCGGTCGTACTCCGCCAGGTTTGGGAACGATCCGCTTCCTTTTATTTTTATTTGCGCCTGCACCTGCAGCTCCGGCAGCACCGGGTTTGTTAGGTGTGATTTTAGGCTCTTCTTTTTTCTTTTTTGGTTTGTCGAACTGCGACAGGTCGATTGTTTGGCCTGTAAGTGTCGTACCTGATAATTTTTGGTATTGTGTCGTGAAGGGTTGATCTGCCGGTTTTTCTTCGGCTTTAGGTTTGTCTGCCGGTTTCGACTCGGGTTTTGCAGCCGGCTCTTCCGGCGCAGGTGTTGCCGCGGCAGGCGCTTCTACCGGATCTGGCTTTTTCTTTTCCAGATCGATCGATCCGACGGTTTTCGGACCAGTTAAGGTGGCCTTTGCTTTAATTACTTCCTGCTGTCTTACCTTCTCCTCGTCGTGCTTGCGCTTCTCTTCTATCTCCCGCTCTCTTTCAAGACGCAACGCTTCTTTTTCTTTTCGCTTCTCTTCGCTTACCTCTTTTGAAGCTTCTTTATTCCCCTTATCGCCGGCAAATTGCTTTTGCAGGATTCCATACTCCACATCGGAAATCTTGGCATTTGGATTGGCATCAATAGCGATGCCCTTATCGTTCAGATAATCCACGGCCCTTTCCAGAGAAATATTAAATTCCCTCAAAACCTTGTTTATTCTTATTACTCTCTCTTCAGACATAAAACCTTTTTAATATTATCTTTTGTTGTGTTGCTGTTGTTGAAAGGAGCCGATCTGCTAAGCGTTAAATTCTTCTTTTAAGATTCGCATTACTTCTTGAATCGTTTCCTCTTCAAGGTCTGTCCTTCTTACAAGATCGTCAACATCCTGCTTCAAGATGCTTCTTGCGGTGTCCAGACCTATTTTGGCGAATTCCTCGATCACCCAGTCCTCGATCTCATCAGCAAACTCT
>CAZLWZ010000159.1:0-5022 GCA_964563275.1 uncultured Flavobacterium sp. | reverse complement strand
GGGGGGCACGCCCTACACCGCAAAGAAAGCTTCAAGTTCGGTCAGCGTCTCGGTCGAGGTTGCAATGTCTTTAACGATTTCGCCTTTGTGCAACGCCACAATGCGGTCGCAAACCTCAACGGTGTGCAGCAGGTCATGGCTCGACACCAGCACGGTCACCTGCGGATCGGCGGCGAGCTCGCGAATGATCTTCTTCAATCGGCTGACAGTTGTAGGGTCAAGATTGGCGAACGGCTCGTCGAGGATAACAACCTCGGGATTCCCTATTAATGTGGCCACAATCCCGACTTTTTTCATGTTTCCTTTCGATAGGTCGCGCAGGTATTTCTTACTATTTAGGATTTCACCGTTAAAGAAGTCGGTGTGTTTGGCCAACAATGCGTCAACATCAGCTTTGTTTTGCCCGCGCAGGTCGCCAATAAAATAGAAATATTCCTCCGCAGTGAGGTACCCGATCAGGAATGTCTCATCGATAAACGCTGCCGTGAAAGGTTTCCACGCTTCGCTGGCATTTACCTGGATTTCATTGTTCCTGATCTGTCCTGTCGTGGGTTCGATAAGATCGAGCAGCAGACTGAAGAATGTGGTTTTCCCAGCGCCATTGTTCCCGACCAGACCAAAACTCTGGCCTTTTGGGATCTCGAGATTTGCGATGTTCAAAACCGTGGTTCCGCCGTATGTCTTTTTTAAATTTTCTGCTATAATCATTGTTAGTTCTTTTGTTTGTAAGCTGCGATGGTTGTGTATTTTTCTGTCTTGTAGATACGTTCGATCATGTTAAAGACCTTGTCCCTGAGGGCAAAGCCGATGATTCCTGCCAGCGTCACCAGAAGAAAACCGGCTTCGGCGCTGTGCGTATAATAACCAGCGGCGTAGAGCAACATAGGCAGGAGCAATTTGGGAAGCGACAGCAGCACAGTTTTCAAATTAAACGATTGCTTGTCGCCGAAAACAGCTTTGTTCATCGTCAGGTCGATCGGGGTTTTGACGTATGCGCCGCCCAGCAAAACCAAATGCGAGTTGACACCGATGTTGTAGATCGCGCCTACGATTATCAGCATATAAATTTCCCACCCGAAGTACAGATAAAACGATGCAATGATGGTCGACAGGAAGGTTGCGATCACCATCAGCCACCACTTAGATGAAAGATACTCTTTGTAGCTGATATTCTGGCTCATCATCAGTTGATAGTAGGAGCTGTCCCAACTCGGTACAAATTGCCCGAATGTGAACAAGAAACCACCGGATACGAATATCGCAGCGAAAATCTGCCACGCCGGACTGCTGTATTGATCGATCGCGCCTGTAAAAAACAACATTCCGTAGAAAATGAACACAACGCTCATGATAACGGTCCCACGCGAACGTTTATTTCTTTTAAGAAGCCTAATGTCGTTTTTAAGGAACGTGCCAAGTGTGCCGAAGCGGTTCAGCCAATTGAAATCCTCGGTCTTTGCCACCGCACTTTTCTTTGCGAGGCCTGTGTCGAGGTGCAAATTTGCATTAAAGTACGAGAACGCATAATAATACAGAGCGGCAAGCGCAGCAAGCGGAATCAGGAACGCGTAATAGCTTTCATACAAGCTAAGGAAAAACGGTCCGGTATAAAGCGTGATATCGAACCAGCCGTAATATTGCGCTATCGCGGCGATGACGATCAGTCCGGCAACAGGATAAAAAAGGCTGTCCTTATTATTTACCAGAACATTTATAAAGTTATTGCAGAAGATCAAAGCCAAAAAAGAAATATGCCACAAAATAACCTGAAGCGGTGGAAGGCCTTTGTACAGCATCACGATTGTAAACGGGATCAGGAAAAAAAAGTGGACGAAATTAAAAAACGACACGGCCGTTTTGCCGAGCGTAAACCGAACAATAGTGGCCCGCCTGATAGGCAGCGCAAGCAGTGGCCTGATGTTCATGACCGGCATCTTCTGAAAGAAGTACCTGAATACAAGGTCGCCAATAAAATAATAAATTAAAAATCGGCTGACAGTGGGCAGCGGGTCCATTTCTGCTTTTTCCAGACCCAGGTAAAGTAAACTTCCCAAAAGAACGAACATCACCGCAAAATACAGCGCACCGAGCGCCATGAAAATCTTAATCGCTAGATTCGCCCCGAATGCCGCACTGCGAACAAATGCCTTCCATTCGAGCCTGATAAAATGTTTAAACATTGATGTCTTTGATTTTAGAGCCTAAATGTAGCAAATTGTTTGAAAAAACTAGTTTGCAAATTTATATTCGGGATAAACCTCTTGCAGGTACTGCTCGGATTTTTTTGGAATATAGTGCAGAACAATGTATGCATAAACGCCTATCAATACAATTATTGCCGATGCCACCGCCGCTACGAGGTTGTTCGTATAATCAAGTTCTCGGACGTACCGCGGCAAATGAAGAAATGTATAGAAGATAATCATGAAAGCGACACTGGCCGAGCCATAACTGTAAATTATTTCGTGAAATAGCCATCTTTTTTTTGCTTTTTGACGCTTTTGCCGCTGTCTGACCATTTTCCAGCCAACGCACACATAGAATAGCCCGATTAGTCCGATGATCGCATATTCAGGAAACGGGATGAATTTTAGGAATATAAACATAAGCCCCATAAATGCAAACGTTGCGATAATATTCGGTACCTGAAAGAATTGCCTGAAGATCGAAAAGATTATTTTGTCGTATTTCAGGCGCATCGCTGATTGGCGCGATTCGACGACTTCCATAAACCCGAAGACGCCAAATTTCGAAAATTCGATTTTAAGTGCGCGGTCAAAGCTCAACGCCGGATCGTCGCGCCACTGCTGTTCGATGGCATTCGCCAGATGATCGACAAGTTCGGTCTGCAAATCGTAATATTCAACAAAATGCTCTCTCGTAAAGAGATATAATCTGTCTATTTGTTCCTGTGATACTTTTCTCTCTTTCACCTGCATCTCAAATAGTTTTTAGTTGAACCAAGACCTGCATGTTTTTAAGATAATCGGCGAGTTCATCGATGCGCAAACGTGTTTCGGTATGGCCTTTTGGCGTCAGCTTATAGTATTTGCGCAGCCTGTTGCCGAAATTCTCAACTTCAACCTCAAGCTCACCTGCGGCTTCCAACTTATGAAGCGCGGGATATAATGCACCCTCGGTAATCTTTAATTCGCCATTGGTGATGTCCTTGACCTTCTGCGTAATCTCATAACCGTACATACGGCCATGCTCGAGCAGCAGCTTCATAATAATAGTGCTTAGGCTTCCCTTGTAAAGTGCCGGATTGCTCATCCTGAAATTTTTTTCGAATATACATAAGTATCTTATATATGTCAATTATTTAGGTAGAAAAAATATGTTTTAATAAAAACCGCTGGTTTAGTACCTTTGTCAAAATTAAATTTGATGTCATCATTCTATAAATTACATATAAAGGAAGTAAGACGGGAGACTTCAGAGGCGGTCTCCGTAACTTTTAATGTACCGCTTGAATTCCGCGATTTCTACAAATTCACGGCCGGACAATATCTGAATCTTAAATTAACGTTAGACGGCGAGGAAATCCGACGGGCATATTCGATATGTTCATCACCTGCGAATGACGAGTTAAGAATAGCGATCAAAGGACTCAAGAACGGTATCTTTTCGCAGTTTGCAAATAAAAATTTACAGGCGGGCGATTTGCTTGAAGTTGGCACGCCTGAAGGAAATTTTACTTTTACTCCTGATGCGAACCGCCAAAAAAATTACGCAGGATTTGCCGCAGGAAGCGGTATTACACCCATAATGTCGATCATTCACAGCGTCCTGGAGCAGGAACCTAAAAGTACGTTCGTACTGGTGTATGGAAACAAGTCTCCGGATGAAACGATATTCCATCAGGAATTGCATGATCTGGAACTAAAACATACGGGTCGCCTCTTCGTGCATTATGTGTATAGCCAGGCGAAAATCGAAGGCGAACTGTTTGGCCGCATCGATAAGTCGGTAGTGAATTTCATTCTGAACAACAAGCACAAAGAAATTGAATTTGACAAGTATTATTTGTGTGGGCCTGAAGAAATGATTGCATTGGTAGCCGGTCTTCTCAAGGAGCGTAATGTCAAAGAAAAAGATATTAAATTCGAGTTATTCACATCGACAACTGTCGAAAATAAAATAGATGCGCCGCTCGAAGGCCACACAAAGATTACTGTAATGGTCGATGACGAGGAGACAGTGTTTGAAATGTCGCAAAAGCAAACGATTCTCGACGCCGCTTTAAAGCAGGGCATCGATGCTCCTTATTCGTGCCAGGGCGGAATTTGCAGCAGCTGCCTCGCCAGGATTACATCGGGAACGGCTGAAATGAAGAAAAATGCAATTTTGACCGACGGCGAAATCGCACAGGGACTAATACTCACGTGTCAGGCGCATCCAACCTCTTCAGACATTTATGTCGATTATGACGATGTTTAGTCTGATTTAAAAATATAAAGCTGCTTTCGGGCGGCTTTTTTTTGTACTAGCGATTTCGGGAAATTACCGAATTATTCGCGTAGAACTTTCTTTACGTGGCTAATGACCGATTCGGGTGCGATGGTGCGCATTGCATCTTCATAACCGGCGACTTCCTTATTGCCGTAAATCGATGTCGGCAGGAACGGATATTTGTCGCGATCTGCTACAAGCGCATTTTCAAAAGGCTGGCCAAACGGAGAAAATCCCGCATACGGATGCGTCGCGCCCCAAAGCGTAATTACCGGCACGCCATACATCGCGGCCATGTGCGCATTGGCCGAGTCCATGCTGATCATCGCATCGAGATTGCTGATGAGCTGCAGTTCCTGCTCAAGATTTAACTTTCCGGCAATTACAGTCGCATTTTCACTTGCCAAAGCATAGGAATTGAGGGTCTGAATTTCATGATCTCCACTGCCAAACAGAAAAACGCGGTACTTTTCGCACAACCCGTGGATTACCTGTTGCATCAGATCGGAAGGATAGACTTTCGACTGATGCTGTGCGAATGGCGCAACACCGATCCAGCGCGTGTTTTTT
>CAZLWZ010000158.1:0-5096 GCA_964563275.1 uncultured Flavobacterium sp. | reverse complement strand
GGGCGATCACGAACTTGAATGTATGATGTTCCGCGGGCAGTCGGAAGATGTGAAAGCGGGGCAGGAAGTCGAAATGTTTTTTAAAGAAAGTGATGCGAGGTTTGTTACGGAATAATAAATTGAAAAAGGCGCCGATTCCATGATCGGCGCCTCTTTCAATTTGGTTTTATTTCTTCGTATTTTCAACAAATGGACCATAGTTACGCGGCTGATGCTGGACAGATATCCATTTCAGCGTCGTGAACTCTTCAAGAACCCACTCGCCGTTGAAGCGGCCGAGACCGGAATCTTTTTCACCGCCGAATGGCATATGCGCTTCATCATTGACCGGCTGGTCGTTGACGTGAATCATGCCGGTGTGGATGCGGTGTGCGATTTCCGTTCCGTGCTGAATGTTCGCGGAATGCACGGCGCCGCTCAATCCGTACGGATAGGCATTCGCCATTTCCACAGCTTCTTCGTCACTGCTGAACGGTATCAAAATCGCGACAGGACCAAAGATTTCGTTTTCAGCAAGCGGCATGTCATTGGTTACACCAGTCAATACGGTCGGCTCCAGTACATTGCCATCGGCTTTGCCGCCAAGGCGCACTTTGGCACCTTGCTCGACGCTCGCATCGATTTCTTTCAGAATCCGATCCACCTGATCACGGTTGATGAGCGGTCCGACTTGTGTATCTTTTTCAGCCGGGTTGCCATATTTCAATTTTCCAGCGCGGGCAATAAATTCATCAGCAAATTTGTTGTAGATTGACTGATGCACAAAAATACGGTTGACTGCCATGCAGATTTGACCCTGATGATAGAATTTGCCGAACAGTGCAGAGTCGACTGCCTGATCGATATCGGCATCTTCCAGCACGATGAAGTTATTATTGCCGCCAAGTTCAAGCGCTGTCTTTTTCAAGGCACCGCCAGCGAGTTCGCCGATTCGTTTGCCTACAGGCGTAGAACCGGTAAATGAAATGAGGCGGGGAGTCGGGTGCGTCACGATGTCATCGCCGATTTCAGAACCTCGGCCGACAACAACATTCAATACGCCTTTTGGCAATCCGGCCGCTTCGAAGATGCTCGCAAATAATAATCCGCCTGTCACAGGGGAATCAGTCGCCGGTTTGATGACTACAGCATTTCCGGTCGCTATCGCCGGTGCAATTGAACGTAGCGCCAGGTGAAGCGGAAAATTCCACGGGCTGATGATGCCGATAACTCCGAGCGGATTGCGGTACACGCGATTTTCTTTTCCGGCATGCTCCGATGGCAGTATTTTTCCTTCCATTCGGTAAGGGAAAGAAATGGATTCTTTCAGTATATTGATCGAAGCACCGAATTCGACCGTCGCTTTGATGACTGTACTGCCTGCTTCCTTCACCAGCCAGTCGATGATGAGTTCTTTGTTTTCCTGCATGACTTCCAAAGCCTTTTCGAGGACTGCCCTTTTCTTTTGCGGCAGGACTTTCGCCCATTCGAGCTGAGCTTCAGCAGCTGCTTTATAAGCGGCGTCCAAGTCGTTTTTGTCGGCAGCGTTTATGGTAAAGAGACTTTATCCAGTGAAGGGATTAGTGTTTTACATATTACTGTTGCTCGAGCCATCGATACATTCACCGTTTATATAAATCTTGGAAAAATCGGTTTTCATTTGATATCGCTCCATTCTTTTGAGTCTATCATTATCGTTTGGCAGGATGCATACTTTGCTAGTTTACCCGGACTGCCCGATTTTCTAAACAAAGTGAAAGACCAGGCGAAATTAATCTTTGACCTTAATTTATGCTGTGGACAAATAAAATCAATAACGAAGTAAACCAGTTTGCCTTATCAGAAGTCAGGGGATGAGAAATTCTTAAATTGTTATCAAATGCATCAACATCATTTGTTTACTTGACGAAATTAAATGTAGATTATATAGTTAGTTACATAAAGTAACTTAAATAATTCAATTAAAGGAGGAACAGATTTGTCCGCATTACAAAGGAATGACATAGAAATCGGTATTTATTCACTTGCCGATATGGGTCCGGATCCGCTTACCGGTGAAACGATCTCTCTGAAACAGCGAATGGACGATATTATTCAGGCCGGAAAACTGGCTGATGCAGCAGGCTTGAAAATATTTGGCGTCGGTGAACATCACCGGCTGGATTACGTGGTGTCCTCGCCGGCAGTGGTACTCGCTGCGATTGCACGCGAAACGGAGAACATCCGTCTGACAAGCACGACCAGTGTGTTAAGTACGCTGGATCCCGTCCGTCTTTATGAAGATTTTGCTACACTGGATCTGATTTCTGGTGGCCGCGCCGAAATTCTGGCGGGCAGGGGCGCATTCATTGATTCGTTTCCACTGTTCGGATACAGCACAAATGATTACAACGAACTTTTCAGTGAGCACATGGATTTGCTGCTGAAGCTGAATAAAAACGAAGTGGTATCCTGGAGTGGTGAATTCCGTCCTTCATTGCGGAAAGCTGAAATCTCACCGCGTCCTGTCCAGGCGCAATTGCCGATTTGGATCGGCGTCGGAGGAACTCCGGAAAGCGCCGTTCGTGCAGGAAAACTGGGTGTCGGCATGGCGCTGGCAATTCTCGGCGGTCCACCGGAGCGGTTCAAGCCGCTGGTGGATCTTTACCGGCAGGCAGGAGCAGAGGCAGGGCATGCGCCGGAAGACTTGAAAGTCAGTGTGACCGGCCACGCCTATATCCGGGAAACGGCAGAACAGGCAAAGGATGAATTTTATCCTTATTACGCCAATTACTGGAATTACGTCAACCGCCAGCGCGGCATGGGCAGCAGGATGTCGAGAGCCGACTTCGAAGAGATGGCGAGTCCGGAAACGGCGCTGTTTGTGGGAAGCCCGCAGCAAATCGTCGACAAGATTATGCGCCAGCACGAATTATACGGCCACACCCGTTTCATGGCACAGATGGATGTGGGCGGGCTCCCGTTCCACCAGGTGGAGAAAAATATTGAAATGCTGGCAACCCAAGTGGTGCCTTTATTGAATAAAACCCTCAGTGAGAAAAACGGAGTTAAGGGATGAAAAAATGAAACTGCTGTGCGGAAGGGATTCCGCGCAGCAGTTTTTAATTTACATCTATAAAAAAAGACTTCGGATGGGAACCCGAAGTCTTCTTAAAATTATTCAGTTGCTTACATCGCGCCCATACCGCCATCGACACGGTACTGAGCACCGGTGATAAATGTGCTTTCATCTGAAGCCAGGAACAATACCAGGTTCGAAATGTCATCCGATTCGCCGTAGCGGCCGAGCGGAATGGATTGAGCCATTGTTTTTTCGTCCACGTTCATACCGGTTTCGAGTGAACGCATCATGCGTGTATTGACTGGAGATGGGTGAATTGAATTGACGCGGATTCCGTGAGCCGCGTTTTCAAGTGCAGCAGTTTTCGTCAACCCGACCACTGCATGTTTGGATGCAATATAAGGGGCCACACCAGGTGATCCGGACAATCCGGCTACTGATGAAGTATTGATGATGCTGCCGGATTTTTGGTCGATCATCACCGGCAATACATTCTGAAGCCCCAGGAATACCCCGCGCACGTTAACCGCCAAAACTTTATCCAGATCTTCCACTTTTTGTTCGGTTATTGGAGCGACTTTCCCTTCAATTCCTGCGTTGTTGAAGAATATATCAATTTTTCCGTATTCGTCCATCGTTTTTTTCACGTAGTTTTTAACATCTTCTTCTTTCGTAACGTCCGCTTGTACAGTTAATACTTTGCCGCCCAGCTCATTTTTCGCTTCAGCCAAAGCCTCTTCGAACAGATCGACCAATACGACAGATGCACCTTCATCTAAAAATCGTTTAGCTGTAACCTTACCGATTCCGCCGGCACCACCAGTGATGACCGCGACTTTATCCTGTAATCTTCCCATACTTAAACTCCTCCTAGAAATTATTCGTACAATCGTTTTCCTGTACGTCACCTCTAATACTACAGGTAATTTATCTCGAATTAAAGGTATATGCTTGTGAGTGATATAAATTAACCTTTTATTTTTGTGTCGATTATCATCTTTTATTGAATTCAAATTCCGAACAGTTCTTTTGACTCTGATTATTATATGGCGTACAGTAAGAGTATAGTGATTATCTTGAATTAAGAATAAATTATTTCGAGATAAAATAGAAAGGAAGATTTAAATGAAATTACAAGACAAAGTAGCAGTTATTACAGGGGGAGCTTCAGGTATCGGAGCAAAGACGGCTGAGCTCTTCGTGCAGGAAGGCGCGAAAGTGGTATTGGTCGATATGAACGAAGAAAAAGGGAAAGAGTTCGAAGCGGAGCTGAAAGCGAAAGACGCTGATGTACTGTTTGTCAAAGCGAATATTACAGATGAAGATGAAGTGAAGAACGTCTTTAAAGAAACGATCGACAAATATGGCCGTGTGGATGTTCTGTTCAACAACGCAGGCATCGGCCGTGTGACGCCGACGGAAGAGCTGGAATACAGCGAATGGCGCAACACAGTAAACGTTGACTTGGACGGCGTTTTCCTTGTAGCACGCGAAGGCATCCGTGAAATGCTGAAAACAGGCGGCGGCTCGATCGTCAACACTGCTTCCATGTACGGCTGGGTCGGTTCACCGGGATCAGCAGCATACAACGCAGCGAAAGGCGGCGTCCTCAACCTGACGCGTTCGCTTGCACTGGAGTTTGCGACTCGCAACATCCGCGTAAACTCATTGGCACCGGGCTTCATCGACACACCGATCATTCCGGAAGAAAGCAAAGAGCAATTGCGCTCGATGACGCCAATGCAGCGACTCGGAAAAGCTGAAGAAATGGCCAAAGCCGTACTGTTCATGGCTTCAGACGATTCATCGTTCATGACTGGCAACACCTTGACGATAGACGGCGGCTACACTGCACAATAAGTTTGAAAAGCTCTATGGCAATAAAATAAATTCCAATTGAAACGGAATTCTATAGAAGAGAGGCGGCCGGTAATTCGGGCGTCTCTTTTTGTGTGTGTTTTAACATTAAGGAACTGCTGTGAATCGAGAATCGCTGATAAACGGTGAAAAATCGCTGATAATCTCATAAAAATCGCTGATAA
This sequence comes from uncultured Flavobacterium sp., assembly GCA_964563275.1. Taxonomy (GTDB): domain Bacteria; phylum Bacteroidota; class Bacteroidia; order Flavobacteriales; family Flavobacteriaceae; genus Flavobacterium. Next base: position 14 of record CAZLWZ010000158.1, on the reverse strand, counting down.
AGAGTGGAAAATCG
>CAZLWZ010000157.1:0-5098 GCA_964563275.1 uncultured Flavobacterium sp. | reverse complement strand
TATCTGTATATTATGCAAAAATTTTAAGCCAAATTTTTAAGATAGTATACCGACGCTTCGTTGAATAAATTTAGTTAAATCTTGCCCGCTAAGCAACCCTCTGGATAACAGAGCCAAATCAAATGCTTGCTTGGCTAATTGCTCGCTCTCCTCACTCGCTTCATCGGCGGCCAATTTCTGAATAAGGGGGTGGCTAGCGTTCACAGTGACTTTGTAATTATCCGGCATGCTGCCGTAGAAACTCATTCCGCCACCTGTTTGCGCCATTTCCTTCATTCTCCGCATAAACTCATCGACCGTGACGGTAACAGGTAGTTCTTCTTCGCCCAGTGGCTCTACACTCACTTTCATGGTGTCTTTGCTAATGGCTTTTTCAAATACGCCGGTAACGCGGGTTACTTGGTCTTCGGATAGCTTGAGCTCTGGTGCATCTTCCTTCTGGATCAACTTATCAATTACATCCGAATCCACGCGCTTAAGGCGGACTTTGTCATTCTTCTGTTCTAGGAACGCGACAAAGTGGGAATCTAGTGGAGAGTTCAATTCTAATACATCGTAACCTTTCGCTTTGGCTGAGGAGATGTAGGTGTCTTGACGATCGGCATCTTGGGTGTACAGATAAACCAGGTTGCCTTCTTTGTCAGTTTGGAAGTCCTTAACCTTTTCAGCGTATTCGGCATTGGTGTAGTATTCGCCTGCTGTGTTCTTCAGTAAACAAAAGTCAGTGGCTTTCTCTGCGAATTTGTCATCGCTCAACATGCCGTACTTAACGAATAGTCCGATATCGTCCCATTTATCTTCAAAGGCTTTGCGATCAGCTTTGTATATCTCAGCTAATTTGTCAGCTACTTTTTTGGTAATGTACGAGTTGATCTTCTTAACGTTGCTGTCGGATTGCAAGAAACTGCGGGATACGTTTAGTGGAATGTCTGGTGAATCAATAACACCGTGTAGGAGCATTAAGAATTCAGGGACAATGTCTTTTACTTCATCGGTAATGAAGACCTGACGTGAGTATAGCTTGATTTTGTTCCGCTGGACTTCAAAGTCGTTCTTTAGTTTTGGGAAGTAGAGAATACCGGTCAAGTTGAACGGGTAATCTACGTTTAAATGGATCCAAAATAAAGGCTCGTCCATGGAGTATGGATACAGCTCGCGGTAGAATGCCAGGTAGTCTTCGTCGGTTAATTCAGCTGGTGATTTGATCCAAGCTGGTGTAGGATTGTTGATGATGTTATCAACGTCTACACTTTTGTATTTTGGTTTGCCTTCTTCGTCTTCACCATCGGGCTCTGATGTGGTACGGGTACCGAAGCGGATGGGTACAGGTAGGAATTTAGCGTATTTATCTAGTATTTCTGTTAGACGCGAATTGGCTAGAAACTCTTCAGAGTCTGCGTTAATGTGCAGGATGATGTCGGTACCGCGTTCGGTGCGGTTGCCTGCAGTGATTTCGTAGCTGGTAGAGCCGTCACAGGTCCAACGGACAGCCTCTGCCCCATCTTGGTAGGATAAGGTTTGGATTTCAACCAGGTCAGCAACCATGAATGCGGAGTAAAAGCCTAGACCAAAGCGACCGATGATTTCGTTAGCGTCTTTGGCTTCTTTAAATTTCTCGACAAACTCGGTGGCGCCAGAGAAAGCAATCTGATTGATGTACTTTTTAACTTCCTCAGCGGTCATCCCGATTCCACGATCGGAGATGGTGATGGTTTTGGCGGTTTCATCCAATGATACGTCAATGGTGAGGTCACCGGCTTCGCCTTTAAATTGTCCTAGTGAGGAAAGTCGTTTTAATTTTTGGGTGGCATCTACCGCGTTGGATACTAATTCGCGAAGGAAAATCTCATTGTCTGAGTATAGAAACTTCTTGATTACCGGGAAGATGTTCTCGGTATGGATGGAAATATTACCTTTCTCGTTCATACTTACTTTTAATTATTATGTTTTAATGTTTATTCGTGTTTTCGTGCTTAGGGTTAATCAATAGGTATTCCAATGTGTTTTAGATGAGCATGCATGTGAAAATTGAACATGCGACGGTCAGGATGGCAGGTCAAACTGACAAGTGCCAATCTACTGCGTGTTAAGCGCCTGCTGGAATGTTTTAGACCACCGTTTGAAATAGCGTTTTTGCTGGTAACCCATGACCCATTGTATGCCCCGGATGGCATTGGTTAGAAATACCTCGTCGGCATCTTTAAGGATCTGCGGGTCAATTTTGGCTTCTACTATTTCAATGTCCAGGTCTTGGGCTATTTCTAGGGTTTTTCGGCGCATGACACCGGCTACGCAACCCTCGCTTAGGGCTGGGGTGTATAGTTTTTGATCGTAGGAAATGAAGATATTGGAGCTGAGTGACTCGCAAATCAGGCCCTCTTGATTTAATATGATGACTTCATCCAGTCCCTTTCTCTTGCGGTATAAGCCTGCCAAAACAAATACCAGGCTGTTGGTTGACTTGAGCATGGATAGGCTGCTAGCGGGCTTGTAATGATCGGTGAAGAGATCTACTATTAGACCCGTTTTCGATTCGAGCTGACTGCTTTCTTCTAAGATGGGTGTTCCACTTAATACATATTCCGCTTGATTGGACACCGGACTATATAGTCCAGCACCGCCGCGATATACTTGGAGCCTAAGACGGCAATTGGTGGAGGTCCAGTCGTTTTTATCGATGAGTTCTTTGGCGGATTTTATAAGGAACTCCCGGTTAAATTTGCTACCTCCTTCTATGTGGAGGCTTTTTAAGCTTTGCTGTAATCTGTCTACATGGTAGTCAACCAAGCGTATGGTTCCGTTGGTCCATAGCATGGTTTCAAATAGTGCATCGCCATAACGGAAGGCACGGTTCTCGGTGGGAACCAAGGCTTTGGTTTCGATTTCAAGCCGCCCGTTTAAATTGACGTAACTAACTCGCATCGGTATATTTCCTCCATTTTTCTAAGCAGGCACTAAAATCTTCGGGCAGTGTGCTTTCAAATTCTACTCTTGTTTTAGTTCCTGGATGGTTAAATCCCAAACTTTGGGCATGTAGTGCTTGACGGGGCAATAATTCGAAGCAATTTTCTACAAACTGCTTATATTTACTAAACAGGGAGCCTTTTAATATGCGATCTCCGCCGTAGGTGGCGTCGTTAAATAAAGGATGCCCGATGGATTGCATGTGGGCTCTAATTTGATGTGTGCGCCCGGTTTCTAGTTGACATTCGATTAAGGTGACGTAACGCAGTCTTTCTAGCACGCGGTAATGGGTAACTGACCATTTTCCTTTGTCGGGATCATCGTATACTGACATGACTTTCCGGTCTTTTACGCTACGGCCGATATATCCTGTGATGGTGCCATCTTCAACGATATCGCCCCAGGCTAATGCGATGTATTTTCTGGAAATGCTGTGATCAAAGAATTGCTTGGCCAGGTAGGTCATTGCCCATTCATTTTTAGCGATGACTAGCAGGCCGCTGGTGTCTTTGTCAATGCGATGGACGAGGCCCGGACGGCCTTCGTTTCCTGCCATTTCCGGCAAGGTGTTAAAGTGATGGACTAAGGCATTGACCAGGGTGCCTGTGTAGTTGTTAAATCCGGGATGGACGACCATTCCAGCTTCTTTGTTGACGAGCATGACATGTTCGTCTTCATAGGTGATGTTCAGGGGTATGTCTTCTGGATATACTTCGGTGTCACGCGGTGGATGCGGCAATACAACGCTAATAAGGTCTAAGGGTTTTACGCGATAACTGGCTTTGATTTCGCGTTCATTCACCAGCACGGAACCGGCATCAATGGCGTTTTGGATGCGGTTGCGGGAAGCACCTTCTACGCGATGCATCAAAAACTTGTCTATGCGCAGTAGTGATTGACCTTTATCAACGACGATTCGAAAGTGCTCGTATAGTTCTTGCTCTTCTATTTCCTGATTGTCTTTGCCTTCTTGCATGTCGCAAATATACTATATTTGTGCACATGATATCGTGGGAATTCCATAGTCCGGTGACCAATATCGCCGATTTTGGGCTGGCTAGACCGGCCGGAGCAGATGTGTTTGTGTCTGTGAAAAGAGATGATTTGATACACCCTTTTGTTTCTGGTAATAAATGGAGAAAGCTGAAGTATGCTTTTCAAGATTTACAAGCAAGCGGCAAGAAGGAGGTGGTCACTTTTGGGGGTGCCTGGTCTAATCATTTATTGGCTACGGCCTGTGCTGGGGCGGTGCACGGGGTGAGATCTACGGGGTTTGTGCGGGGGGATGAAGTGGTGAGCAACCCAGTTCTGAACCTGTGCAGGGTGTATGGTATGGAGTTGATTTATGTGGATCGGACGACATATAGAGATAAAAAGCTCTTGTTTGATAGCTATGTGAGGACGCATGCAAAGCCGGAGGATGTTTATTTTATAGATGAGGGTGGGTATTCCGCGGAAGCCACGGAGGGTTGCGCGGAGATTATCGGGGAGTTGGATGAACAGTTTGATCATATTTTCTGTGCGTGCGGCACGGGGGCTACGCTGGCGGGTTTATCGAAGGGGTTGCTGGCTAGTGGACTCAGTACGCGTTTGCATGGTGTACCGGTTTTGGCGGGTGGGGCGTTTATTCAAGAGGCGGCGCAAGAGCTGGTGCCGGGAGCAGATTTTGAGCTGCACCTAGATTATCATTTCGGTGGCTATGCGAAGACTAAGCCTGAATTATTGAACTTCATTAAGCGCTTTGTTTCGGCTACCGGGATTTTAATTGAACCGGTGTATACGGGTAAGCTTTTTTATGCGGTTTATGATTTAATTGGGTCCGGATATTTTAATCCGGGATCGCGCATTTTGATTCTGCATAGCGGTGGTTTGACGGGTTTTATGGGCCAGCAAAAAATTCTTTGATTTGCTTTTACGTTGTAGATTCACTAGCTTTGGTATTCAATTTATATCCCAATTTGCTAAATAGTATTCTTTTTATTTTAACTTAATTTTAAATATGTATTCAATCAAAGTGGATCCTAAGGACGTACACAAAACGCTTAGTAAGCATATCCTTGCGGTTGGTTATGACATGACTTTTGACCTCGATAAAAGTCAGGGTTCAATTATTTATGATTCTAAGTATGAGCGT
>CAZLWZ010000156.1:0-5102 GCA_964563275.1 uncultured Flavobacterium sp. | reverse complement strand
CAGTTTCAGGTTTGTGCGTCGGTGCCGATTTTACGATTACAGTAACCGTGAATCCGTCGATCGATCCCAATGTATCGGTCAGTAACAGTAACTGCTATGGTGCGTCGAACGGAAGCATCGAAACAAACATCACCGGCGGCATCCCTTTTCCGGGTAATCCTTATCAAATTCTATGGACGGGTCCCGACGGATTTTCGTCAACCGACGCATCTATATACAATCTCGGGCCAGGAGTCTATAATGTTACAATCACCGATGCAGGCGGGTGTCCATACAGCGGGACTTTCACAATCACAGAACCGGACGAGTTGATAATCAGCACGGATTTGGCGACCGACATTACCTGTTTTGGCGATGACGATGGAACAGTATCGGTTACGGTTACCGGCGGCACACAGCCATATGTTTATACGTGGACAAAAGATACCGCGCCGTTTGCAACTTCGGAAGATATTGCTAATCTTGGTCCGGGTGTATATACACTCACCGTTACCGACGCCAATAACTGCGGACCTGCAACCGCCACGTTCACGATCGTTGAGCCACCGTTGCTGACGCTGAACTTGCTAAGCCAGACCGATGTTCTTTGCTATGGAGCGGCGACCGGTGCTATTTCGGTAAACGTTTCGGGAGGAATACCAGGTGAGGTGAGTCCGGGTGTTTTTAGTTACAATTTTGCATGGACTGGTCCCGGTGGATTCACTTCATCGGATCAGAATTTAACCGCATTGCTTGCAGGTACTTATGACCTTACCGTAACCGACCAAAACGGCTGTAGTCAAAATCTGTCGGTTACCATCACCCAGAATCCCGAAATTATCATTTCGGCAACGACCACCCCAATTACCTGTTACGGAGCCAACAATGCGTCGATAAACCTTGCAGTCAGCGGTGGGGTTGCGCCATATCAGGCGGCATGGGATAATCTCGCTACAGGGTTTTTCCAGGATAACCTGTCGGCTGGAACTTATGTGATCACGGTTACTGATGCATTGAACTGTCCTCAGATAATAACAGTCGTCATCCCCGAAGCACCCGTATTCATGACGACACCGGTCGTGAACCAGATTTCGTGTCACGGTGCAAACGACGGTAGTATTCAATTAAACCTTGTGGGCGGAATCGCACCTGTGGTACTTACGTGGAGTGACGGGTCGAATCAGGGAACAACGCGTAATAATCTGCCTCCGGGAACGTACACGGCTATTATCAGTGACGGTACGCCTTGTTATATCACCCAAACTTTTACCATTGTCGAGCCGGCACTGCTGGTGGCATCGGCTAGTGTGCAAAATGCACTATCGTGTGGTAATGCTGCGAGCGGTTCGATAGATCTTACCGTCAGCGGTGGCACCATGCCATATAGTTTTGACTGGTCTAATGGCGCGAATACCGAAGACCTGACAGACCTTACCGCCGGCAACTATTCGGTTACCGTCACCGATAGCCGCGGATGTACTATAACAACTCAGTATCAGATTACGAGTCCGTTGCCATTGACGGTCGATATCCAGACGCAGGTCAATGCGAATTGCACCACAGAAGAAGTTTTCCAGGTATTTACTGCAAATGTCACAGGCGGATTAGCACCGTATGTATTGACCTGGTCCAGCGGAACTGTCAGCGGTGTCTATGGAGAAATCATGACCACCAACCAAAGTACGCTGATAGTTTTCGAAGTCACCGATGCGTTTGGATGTACATCGAGCCAGTCATTTCAAATCACAAATCCTGTAATTGATAATGCACCGTTTGCTACTTCATCGATTGGATATGAAACTTATGGCTATTACTCGATTGTGGATCCGATATATTTTACGAACGGTGCATCGGGCGATTATGAAACTATATCGTGGAATTTCGGCGACGGTACATTCTCTACGGAGGAAAATCCGGTCCATTCCTATGCAATTGAAGGAGAGTACGTGGTAACGCAAACCGTGACGTACCCATTTGGTTGTGTGTACAAACATATAATCACGTTATTGGTCAAAAAAGGCTATTTCCTTGCGGTTCCGAATGCGTTTACACCGAACGGCGACTCACTCAACGATAATTTCCGGCCCGTGACAAAAGGGTTAAAAAATGTAAAGCTGACTATTTACGATACATGGGGCTCGGTAATATATTCTGAAGAAGGCACAATCCTAACCGGATGGAACGGCGTGATTAAGAACATGCCTGCTGAAAACGGTAATTATTATTGCAAGGTCAGTGCCGAAACTTTCTACGGAACGGTTGTTAATGAAAACCATCCGTTTGTTTTAATCAAGTGATGATGAAGTTTAATTTATTTATGCTGCTGACGCTTTGTGCGACCAAACTATTTGCGCCGGATCCGTAATTTACACAATTTTATCTCGTGCCCGAAACGCAGAACCCCGGATTTACGGGTTATCTCGACACCTGGCATGCCGGGGTTTTACACCGCACGCAGTGGCCCGATGGCAACCGTCGAATCGATACTGAATATGCGTTTGTGAATGCAGCCGTGGGTGAGCGGGCAGGACTTGGTGTCACGGTCCTGAACCATCGTGAGAAATTTACGGGTTACAATTATCTGCAGATCAATGCCGCATATGCGTACCGGGTCGAGCTGAATGATGAATGGAATTTCCGCCCCGGAATAGAGGCGGGTTTTGGACAGAAAAGTTATGGCTTCGGGAATCTGATCCTCGAAGATCAAATCAACCTGAATACAGAGACGATCAGCGATGGAACTGTCGATCCGGGAGTATTGGGTTATAATAACAAACTCACATTTATAGATGTATCAGCGGCATTTGTAATCGATAAGGAGGATGTGTGGTTCGGGATGGCGCTGAAACATCTGAACCGTCCTGATATTTCATTCACCGAAAGCGGAAACGTGCCGCTGGAGATGCTACTCTCAGTTCATGGCGGTTATGCGATAAACCTCGACGATACCCGATTTATGTTTTTGCCGGAAAACACTAAATGGCTGCTCACAGGAAATTTTATGATGCAGGGGCAGTACAACCGGTTTGACCTGGGTACGGCGGCAATATTCGACATGTTTACCTTTGGCGTCACCGGCGCGACAAATCCGGGTCGGAAAAGCGCCGACAGCCATTTTTTAACATCGGTAAATGTTTTTGGATCGATTCAACTTGATCATTTCATATTTGGATATGCGTACGACTTCAATACTTCGAAATTGGGCCAGACACGCGGAGTTTATGAGCTATCGCTGACCTGGCAACTCGATTTCACGTACAAATGTTGGGGCTGCCCTAACTACAAGGTGTATCGCGACGGCGGCAGACCGGGCTACAGAAGGAAGTAATGCCGACTTACGTTTCGGTTTTCGCCTCGGATATTCGTACTTCCAGCCAGACTTCAGGAAGGATATCGCAGTTTTTTTTGAACCAACTTTAAGGAGTCACATCTTCACAACAATCAGTTCCAGATTTTTTTAATAGCAGACGGCAAAACACTTGAACCGCGTATGTGTCGTGATAGCCGGGCAGCATCCAAAAAATGTCATTATGGAATATTTCATCAATGAAGCTAAGGTTTTACTTTCAGATGTCAAAATCAATATAAATCAAGTCGGCTTTAAAATAGGATTCGAGGATACAAGCTATTTCTCCCGCTTATTAAAAAAAATGACGGGCCTGTCACCGAATGAATTTCGAAAAAGCATAAGCGACAAATAGTAATGTTTGCGGTTTTTTATGATAGAATTAGCGTAAATGTCCTATTAATCTTGAAGCTTTAACGGTAACTTTGTTAGGAAGCCAATCAAGTGAACATTGCCGAGCATTCCTAATTCATGTTGATTATGACGCAGTTAAAGATCAAGCACATCGAAACTTTTATTGTGGATCTGCCTACAATTAGGCCCCATCACCTTTCGATGGCAGTAATGCGAAAGCAATCGATGGTTATCATCCGAATTTTTTCTTCCGACGACATTGAGGGGATAGGCGAGGCTACAACGATTGGCGGCATTGCGTATGCTGATGAGTTTCCTGAAGGAATAAAGTTGGCTATCGACACCTATTTTACGCCGCTGTTGGTTGGTCAGGATCCGACGAAAATCAACTTGCTGATGCAACTGCTCGACAAGAATGTTTCGGGAAATAATTTTGCGAAAGCAGGAATTGAAACCGCGCTGCTCGATGCGCATGCGAAACGACTTGGGGTTCCGCTGCACAATTTATTTGGAGGGGCGATTTCAGATACGCTTCCGGTGCTTTGGACGCTTGCCAGTGGCGATACCGATAAAGACATTGCCGAAGCAAAACAATTGATCGCCGACAAGAAGCATAATGTGTTTAAGCTCAAAATCGGAAGCAAGAAACCCGAGGATGACATCCAACACGTTACCGCTATTAAAAATGCTTTGGGCAAGGCAATTAAAGTAACAGTCGACGTCAATCAGGCGTGGAGTGAAAATGTGGCCAAAAGATCGATTCAAAAACTGCAGGATGCCGGCGTCGATCTTATCGAACAACCCATATCAAAACACAATTTTGAAGGTCTTGCACGGCTAACAACATTTTTTGAAGTTCCGATCATGGCCGACGAGGCTGCGGCTACTGTTTCCGATGCTTTTAAACTCGCCAAAATGAACGCAGCCAACGTATTTGCACTTAAAATCGCTAAAGCCGGTGGTCTTACGAATGTAGCGCGGCAAGCAGCAATTGCGCAAGGTGCAGGAATCTCGCTTTATGGCGGCACAATGCTCGAGGGCACGATTGGAACGGCGGCCTCGGCACATATCTTCTCGACGCTCCCAAACCTTGATTGGGGAACGGAACTCTTCGGACCGTTGCTGCTTACTGACGACATCGTCAAGAAACCCATTTCTTACGAAAATTTCGGACTTGAATTGCCCATTGGGAATGGCCTCGGAATCGAATTGGATATGGCACAGGTGGAAAAATATAAACGAAAATAATATGGTATACGTAGTAGAAATGGATGTGCACATCCCCGAATCGTGGAGCAACGAAAAACTTGCTGAGGTTACTGCCCGCGAGAGACAGTGCTCGCAAAAATGGCAGGAGTCGGGAAAATGCGAAAAACCATTAGTAGACCTTTATAACCGAACCTTTGAAAAGCACGGAATCAAG
>CAZLWZ010000155.1:0-5113 GCA_964563275.1 uncultured Flavobacterium sp. | reverse complement strand
TACGCAGGCAGCGCATTTCCTGTATTGCCGATCACGACCGATTATTCCGTGGCAAAAATGTTTTTGCAAGGCATAAATACAAACATGGTCTCCTCGCAGGGAACGTCACTTGAAGAGGCTATATCGCTTTCGACTTCCTATTTTGAGGAAGATCAGCAGGCAAACAAACTGATAATTTTGATATCCGACGGTGAAGATCATACCGATGGCGCCTCAGATGCTGCAGCTGCCGCCAATAAGGCCGGGATCAAAATTATTACCATTGGCGTCGGAACTGCGAAAGGTGGGCCGATTCCGCTCAAGGTCAACGGACGCGTGCAGAGTTTTCAGCGTGATCAGAACGACGAGGTGGTAATAACGAAACTGAACAGGGAAAGTCTGATGGCAATTGCTAAAAACACAAAAGGCGGTTACGTGAGCGGCAACAATACCAAGGAAGTTGTTGATTATGTCAGGAACGCGCTTGACAATATTGAGAAAACCGAGTTTGAGACCCAGCAATTCACTGATTTTAATTCGCAGTTCCAGTGGTTTATCGGGATTGCTCTCGCGTTATTGGTGCTCGATGTATTGCTGTTGGATCGAAAGACCGCATGGGTTAGACGATTGAATTTATTTAATGAAAAGGAACAATGAAAAAGCTGATATTTTTATTCATTTGCTTGCTGTCGGTGCCGGTGTGGGCGCAGGAAAAGGATAAATTCCTGCCTGCCGCCAATGAAGATTTTGCCGATAAAAGATACGCCGAAGCCGAAGCAAAGTACAGACAATCCCAGTCCAGATTTCCCGACAAAGCTGCCGCCGCATATAACCTCGGGAACACAATTTATACAATGAAACAGCCTGCAGAAGCGGCCCGTGCGTATATCAATGCGGTCGAAAAGGCAAAGACCCGTGCGCAAAAGCATAAGGCATACCACAACCTGGGGAACGTTTTTATGAAAGAAAAGAATTATACTGCGGCAGTCAAAGCCTACAAGGAAGCACTGATAAACAATCCTGACGATGATGAGACGCGATATAATTTTGCTTTGGCGAAAAAATTCCTGAAAGAAAACCCTCCGCCAAAAGACGACAAGACCAAAAAAGACAAAAAAGAACAGGACGAAAAATCGGAGGATAAAAAAGAAAAGGACGACAAAAAGGGCGACGAAAAAGATCAGAATAAGGACCAGAATAACGATCAGGACAAGGAAAATGATAAAGATCAGAACCAGCAGCCCAAACCTGAGCCTCAGCAAGGAAGCGGAATTCCGAAACAACGCATTGAGAGTTTGCTGGACGCAGTTAATAATGAAGAGAAGAAAGTGCAGGATAAGGTAAAGGCGCGGCAGGTCAAGGGACGGCCCGTCAAAAATGAAAAAGACTGGTAGCAGCGGAATCTATAATGAAAAAGAGTTTAATTATACTATTTCTTGTATTCGCACAAGCGGTTTTCGCCCAAGTAGAGTTTGAGACCAAAGTCAGCAAACAGTCGCTTGCGATGAACGAAACACTGCGTGTCGATTTTGTAATGAATGCCGATGGGGATAATTTTACGCCACCATCTTTTGACGGTTTTAAGGTCGTGGGCGGGCCGAGCCAGCAAGTGAGCCAATCATGGGTTAATGGCAGAAGCTCGTTCAATAAGATTTATTCCTATTTTTTAATGCCAACACAACGCGGCAATCTGACCATCCGGCAGGCATCAATCGAAATAAACGGGCAAATCTATAAAACAGCACCTGTAACGGTATCGGTCACCGCAGCAGTGGAACGCCCACGCGATCCGAACGATAATTCGCCCACGACCGATCAGTCGATTTATCTTGTTGCAGAGGTCTCAAAGACTAATCCGTACGTCAATGAGCCGATCACTGTTGTCTACAAACTGTATTTCAGTTATAATGTCGGCATCAGTAATTGGCGCGAACTTGACAAGCCTACATATAACGATTTCTGGAGCCAGAACATCGACATCAAACAATTGGTTGCCGAGGATGGCCGTTACAATAACGAGCCGTTTCGATATGTAGTGTTACGAAAAACAGTGCTATATCCGCAGAAATCCGGCAAATTGGTAATCGAGCCGCTTACACTTGATATCGATGTGCAGCTTCCTACCAACAGGCGTAATATTTGGGGCCAGGTGCAAATCGTTGAAGATCACAAACGTGTATCGGCAGGAGCTAAAACAATAAACGTAAAACCATTGCCCGATGGCAGACCTGATGATTTCTCGGGTGCTGTCGGCCGCTTTGATTTTAAAGTGACGCCATCGCGAACTACTGTCAAGAACGGCGAAAGCCTCGATCTCACGGTTACTGTTTCGGGAACAGGTAATTTAAAGCTTTTCGATATCCCGAAGCCGGTCGTGCCAACAGGTCTCGAGCTTTACGAGCCTGTTCATAAAGAAAATGTTAATACGCCGCTGAGCGGGATGAATGGTTCAATCACAGATACCTACACGATCGTTCCTGAATTTCGCGGTAATTATCCCATAAAACCGCTACAGTTTACGTATTTCGACCTGGCATCAAAATCATACAAAACCATTACATCGCCCGAGATTGTGATTCGCGTTCTGGACGGACCCGGATTAGCAGAATCAGACGAGCCTTCAGCAATTGGTACTGAAAAGCAGCAAATTGTGGTGCCGGAACATTTCAAATTCATCAAACTTAAAACCGAATTGACCGAAGCAGGACGTAAAACCAGCTTCTTTGGCTCGACAACGTTTTATGTTTTAACTGCATTGCCTTTTCTGCTCATACCGATGATCGTTTTGCTTAAACGCAAAAAAGACCAGCGCGACAGTGATGTGGTCGGCAACCGCACGCGAACATCAAACCGTCTTGCTCGAAAATATTTGTCGGAAGCCAAGAAAAATTTCCATGACAAAGAACAGTTTTATGTCGCACTTGAAAAAGCGATGCATAATTTCCTCAAAGCGAAACTGCACATCGAAACTTCTGAAATGAGCAAAGAAAAAATCCACGATATCTTATTGGAGCGGGGTGCACGCCAGGAAACGGTCCGCGATTTTATTACATTGGCCGAAAATTGCGAATTTGCACGATATGCATCAGCGTCTGCCGGAGCTATACAAGATGATTATAGTAAGGCGGTAGGAATAATTTCGGAACTTGAAAAACAACTTTAGTAACTAATGATTCCAGGTTTAAGATATATAATCGGTTTTATTCTGCTTGCAACGCAATTGATGGGTGCGCAGGATTTCGACCTTGCCAATAAACATTATAGGGAAGGAAAGTTTGACGAGGCCATTACCGAGTATGAAAAGATTGTCCAAAGCGGAAAAGAATCGGAAGAACTTTATTTCAATTTGGCCAATTCGTACTACAAATTAGCAAAAGTGGGCCCTGCCATCTACTATTATGAAAAGGCACTGCTGCTTGATCCAAATGACAAAGACGTCAGAAATAATCTGAAATTTGCGCAGAAGATGCAGATTGATGAAATCAAAGAAGTGCCGGGAAGCGGAATCTCCAATTTGGTTCTTCGATTTACGTCGACGTTTCACTATGATACATGGGCGTGGATCACGGTTGGGCTGGCTGCTGCGTTCTTGCTGTGCTTTATCGGGTACTATTTTACGGTCGCAACGTTGCATAAACGCATCTCCTTCTTTGCGATGTTTGCGATATTATTTTTGATGGTCATTTCTGTGGCGTCGGCGATTTACCAGAAACGAAAATTTGAGCGTGAAAAACCTGCCATTGTTTACGTTGGCATCGCCGGCGTGAAAGCCGAACCGACTGCCGATGCTGCTGATGCGTTTGTTTTACATGAAGGCGCCAAGGTATACGTGATCGAGTCTCTCGACAACTGGCGGCGCATCGAATTGCCTGACGGAAATGACGGTTGGGTCGAATCGAAAGCGATCAGGGAGCTGAAATAGGCTCTTCAGCTTTTTCCTCAAGAAGTTGCTGCTGCCACTCGCTGTACCACCGGTCGATGGTTGGATAGATCTTCGCTGCCACGCTGCATATAGGCCGGAATAAAATAGATTTTTCAGTTGTCTCTTTTGAAAGTAAAACACCATTTTGGTTGATCTTACTAAACAGGTTCAATAGCACGCTCAGAATCAAAACGGTTTTCAGAACTCCGGCGACACCACCCATAATTTTGTTTACTAAACCGAGTCCGACCATTCCCGCTGTTTTTGTCAGCACTTTAGCCACGAGCGACATGCCGATAACGACCAGCACAAAAGTCAATATAAACGCTGCGACCTGAATGTTTTTTGGATCCCACGACACATGGTTTTCAAGTACCGACCGCGTCAGATGCGAGAATTTCAGTGCAGCCCAAATCCCGATGATAAGCGACAATAACGACGCAAGTTCGGCAATGAACCCATTCCAGATTCCGCGTAACAACCCGAAAGCCAGCAGAAGGCCAAGAATAATATCGATAAACTCCATAGGTGGTAATTGCCCGCCAAGATAAAGACTTTTGACCGAAAACAAAATTCATTAGTATCTTTGCCGCACTACACTTTGATTAAAAACGACAATGTCAAGAGATATACAATTAAAAGAGCGCTGGGAAAAACTGGTCGCGATATTATCCGATAAATTCTCGCAGGGGGAAGACCTTGACCTCGACGCAATCATTTATCTGATTGGCGTTCAGGAACTCGGCAAGGTTCACCAGAAATATAAAAAAGACGAAAAACTGAACCTGATGCACATCGCTATTTGCCGTCTTTTGGAGCCATACGGGTTTTACGAATTCGATTATGTCGATAAGGACGGCTGGCCTCATTACACCGTTAAGGAACAATTGCCGCCGCTTCGTGCCGGTGAACAGTCGGTTTTGATGAAAGAAGCCATTGTGCAATATTTTATCGAGAAGGAATTGATAGAATAGTTTTGAATAAATATATAATAAATCGGCACAAACAAATTCGCTAAATTTGCAGCTCTGAACGACAGTATGATGACAGATAAAATCAAAGAATATATAGGCGAAGTCAACGCTTTTCGAACGTCCGATAAAGCCGAACTCGAATCCTTCCGAATAAAATTCCTTGGTAAAAAAGGAATTCTGAACGACTTCTTCGGTGAATTCCGCAATGTGCCGAATGACCAGAAAAAAGAATTCGGCC
>CAZLWZ010000154.1:0-5117 GCA_964563275.1 uncultured Flavobacterium sp. | reverse complement strand
TTCCCGGAGGAAGATCGATCAGCATAAAGTCGAGTTGGCCCCAATCGGCGTCGAAAATCATTTGGTTTAATGCTTTTGAAGCCATTGGTCCGCGCCAGATAACTGCCTGGCTTGGCGCCGTGAAAAAACCAATTGACAAAAGTTTGATTTCGTAGGCTTCGACCGGTTTCATCTTTGATTTGCCATCCACGTTGACCGAAATCGGTTTTTCGTTTTCGACATCAAACATGATCGGCATTGACGGTCCGTAGATATCGGCATCTAAAACGCCGACCTTAAAGCCCATTTTTGCCAAAGTGACGGCAAGGTTCGCGGTAACGGTTGATTTTCCTACACCACCTTTACCGGATGCGACCGCGATGATGTTGCTGATTCCCGGGATGGCCTTGCCTTTGATCTCGTTGGGATTTGATTTTTCAGGCGTTTCAACCTTAATGTTGACTTTTACTTTGGCATGGGGTGAGAACCGCTCGTGGATCAGTTTTCGGATATCGTCCTCGGCGCGTTTTTTAATATGCATCGCCGGTGTTGATATTACCAGGTCGACTACTGCTTCGTCACCAAATGTCACGACATTGCTCACCGCGCCGCTTTCAACCATATTTTTTCCTTCGCCTGCTATTGTGATCGTCTCAAGTGCTTTGAGTATTTCTTTTCTGTCTAATTTCATGTGTTTTGTCAGTCTGTTTATTAAGACTGAATACGTTTAAGTTACGCATGCAAAGATAAGCCGAATTGTTGTTATAATAAAGATAAACGATTGAATTTGTCGATACTTAAAACAGGGATGTGCTTCATCTACTTGCATAAAAAAACCGGCACATTTGGCCGGTTTTCCTGATTGATGATTGAATTTATTCGTACTTCAGGTATTTTAAAACATCTACGCGGGTTGCCTGGTATGCTTTTGCCAGGACGATAATAAGTGTCAGCGTGCTCAACACCATAAATCCGATTACAAATGGCAACGCTTTGATCTCGATGCGGAAGGCGAAATTCTCAAGCCATTTTCCGAAAATATAAATGGTAGGGAATAGTGCTATCGCAAATCCGATTACGCAAAAAATCAGATACTGCTTGGACAACTGGCGCAACAGTGTTGGCGTTTCGGCGCCCAATGTCTTGCGGATCGCGATCTCCTTCATTCGTCGCTGAATCGAATATGACGCAAGCGCGAATAATCCGAACAATGCGATTATAATCACTACAACATTCAGCAGCGAGAAGAGATCTTTTTGTTTGACGTACGTTTCATATGTCCGTGCGAAATCTTTGTCGACGAAATCATATTGAAACGGATAGTTCATGTTAACATCGCCAGTCCACAATTTTTCAATCTGCGGCAGGGTTTCGTCGAGCCGCGCCGGATCGACTTTTACGTACATGTTGTTCACATTGAAAATCATCCATTTCACGGTTTTGAAGTGAAAGAAAACCATAGGCGGGATTTCCCTTTGCAGGCCGCCGAAATGAAAATCGGTTACAACGCCCACAATTGTCAGCTCTTTGTCATTCCACTGGATTTTCTTTCCAATAGGATCTTTTTCGGCCATCAGTTTTGCCGCGGTTTCATTGATCAGGACTGATGAAATCGTATCGGATGCGAATTTACTGTCTAATGTTCGCCCTTCTGAAATTTTGATATCGAACATCTCCAGCAATCCAAAATCGACACCCATATTCTGACCCTGGACATGATTTGCATTGTATTCAAATCCCGATGACGATCCGGCTCCGGTTCCGAATGCGAAAGCGCCTGCTGCCACTTGTTGCACACCCGGGATCTTAGAAAGTTCATCGCGTATGGTCATATAGCGCGTCAATGTTTCTTGCTGAGCATTTTTGTCGTACGGGTCGAACTTATTTTTATAGTTGATCTGTAATACCTGTTCGCCGTTAAAACCGAGATCTTTTGTACTCATATACTGCACTTGCTGATAAACGATGTACGATCCGCAGATAAAAAATGCGGCGATCGCAAACTGAAGTACCAGCATACCGTTTCGCAGCCAGACGCCGCTTTTACTTCGGCCGAAATTCCCCTTCAAAACTTTCAAAGATTCAAAACCGGACACGTATAGTGACGGCAATATTCCGGCGGCGATCATTACAACTACAAAGATTATGAGCAACTGTAAGTAGAACTCACTGCCGTGGATCAGCAGTTCTTTTCCGAGAAATTCATTGTAATACGGCAGAGCCAGTTCGACAATCGCCAAAGCCAACAGTATTGCAAACACAGTCATCAACACCGTTTCGAAAAGGAATTGCCAGACGATGTTGCTGCGACGCGCACCTAATATTTTCCGCACGCCAACTTCCTTAGCCCGTTTTATAGCGTTTGCGGTGGCGAGGTTTACATAATTGACAACTGATAAAATCAATATCAGCAAGGATACGCCCACCATGATCAGCAGGTATTGATAATTGCCCTGACCTTCCGGATAGCCATGCACAACCGAATGCAGCCGCGACGATTTAAGTGACTCAAGGATAACTCCTGTGCGACCGTATTTCTGTTCGTACTCTTCGGGTGAAAATCCTTCTTCGGCCGCGCGTGGTATTGTGCGCTGCTCGTAATATACTTTTTCAATATCCTCTTTTACTGATGCTACATCCTGCGGGTCCGGAATCTTCAGCAGCAAACCAAAATTGAAATTTCCCCAATGCATACTGCTTTCCAGAAGCCGCGGCGCAATCAAATTGGTCACCGCATCGGGTTGCATCGAAGATTTTCCGGTGATTCGGTAAACACCCCGAACCGCCAGTTTTTTGTCGCCATATGTGACTTCCCTGCCAAGTGGGTTTTCCGTGCCAAACAAACGTCGGGCGGCATCTTCAGATAGAGCGACGCTACTTTCATCCTTTATTGCTGATTGGGCGCTGCCGTGGATAAAATCGAATGGAAAAAATGAGAAGAAATTCGCCTGTGCGTCAACAATTTTTTCGAAGTATTCCTTTTTGCCATTATTCTCGATCAGATCGGATTGATACCAAACATTCAAATAGCAATATTCTGCTACTTTCGGATTCATTTCCTTTAAGTACGGTTCGAGTGCCGAGGTGTTCGTTGGCCAGATATTTTTCTCGCCCAGATCGCTTACCATCTGATAAACTACCTCCTTTTCCGGATTCCAGTCATTGTAGGAATGTTCTTCGTTCCAATAAAGTATCGCGAATATTAATCCGGCGATGCCAATACTTAGTCCGATTACGTTCAAAGCCGAGAACAATTTGTTCTGCTTTAACTGATATATAAATATTTTAAGCCAATTCTTTATCATGACGTAATTTTTAAAGCGGGACGTTGCAAATGAGAGTCAGCAACGCCATTACCAGTGTTAATATGAATTTTATCATGACTAATTAATTTCTGTTGGTTCCACAAAAACATCTACGTTTCTACGATTCGATTTTTCCGAGAATACGATTCCGTCTTTCATATGAATCGTCCGCTGTGAGAATGACGCGTCGTATTCGGAATGAGTCACCATTAAGATGGTTGCACCTTTGGCATGCAAATCGGTTAAAAGTTCCATCACTTCATTTCCGTTTTTGCTGTCGAGGTTTCCGGTAGGTTCATCAGCTAGAATGATTTTCGGATTGTTGATCAGCGCCCTGGCGACGGCCACACGCTGTTGCTGGCCTCCCGAAAGTTGCTGCGGAAAATGCATCAATCGGTGTACGATGCCGAGTTTTTCGGCAATGGCTTCAACGCGTTGTTTACGTTCCGATGCTTTTATGCCGTTATAAATCAGCGGCAATTCGATGTTGTCATAAACCGACAATTCGTCGATCAGGTTAAAATTCTGAAATATGAAACCGATGTTCTCTTTTCTTACCGTCGCCCTCTTACGTTCATTCAGATCTGTCATTTCCCGATCGAGCAATTTGTAGCTTCCGTCGGTGGCGCTGTCGAGAAGGCCAATGATGTTCAGCAATGTCGATTTGCCGCAACCCGACGGACCCATAATCGACAGAAAGTCGCCCTGGTTAATGGTTAGGCTGATGCCGTTCAATGCTGTCGTTTCGACCGATTCGGTACGGAATACTTTCTTTAGGTTGTTGATTGCGATCATTATAATGGAGTGTTTGTTTGGTTTGTTTTTTCTGTCCAATGGCAATAGTATGATCCTTTTGCGCCGCGGCCGTTGAACCGGATGACATAGGTTTCGTTGGCCTCAAGGTCCGCGTCAAAATTAAGATTTTCAGATTCTTGGAACTTCCGTGAATAAACTTTTTCGCCTTTGCTGTTCAGCATTTCCACATCTATTTCGCCTTTGACAAGCGTAATTGCAAGTTTAATATTCGCATCGACTTTCCATTGCGTGTTCAACCTGATTTCGGTTTCACCTGAATAGTTTGCGTACTGCGCCTTAGTGAACGATTTGCCGTTGGCGTTGTTCCAGCGTGCGTCGGTTATTGGCGTTTTGAAAAAAGTTCCCGCCGCCGAGATCGATTTTTCGGCCCCGGCGCTGCTTTGTGCGGAAACATTTACTGCCATAAAAAACAGTACAACTAACTGAGTGATTTGATTTTTCATTTTTTGATTGATTAATTTGATGATTATTATTGAATATTTAATATTTCCACATTTTTATAATCGGTGTAACGCGAAGTGATGACTTTATCGCCCGCCGATAATCCGGTGAGGACTTCATAACCGTAAGGGTTTTCGCGTCCGAGTTTGATTGATCGTCGTTCGGCTTTGTCACCGTTTATTACAAAGATCCATTCGCCCGCAGTTTCCTGATAGAATGCGCCTTTTGGCAGGACGACAACTTTTTCGCGGTCGGAAAGCATCAGTTTCACGCCGAATGAAACACCTTGCTGCATCGCCGGTTGTTCGCCGATAAATGTCAGCTCGGCCTGAAAACGGCCGCTGTTCACTTCGGGCAATACTTTGATCACAGTAACCTCGTGTAAATTTCCTTTATAATTTACCGTTCCTTTTTGTCCGACCGAAACCTTGTCGAGATAAAATTCATCGATATCGGCTACGAGTTTGTACCCCTGCATCACGTCGATTTTCGCAATGCTTTCGCCGGCGCTGTACGTTTTGCCGAGAATCGGTTCGAACGAGGTCAGTTTCCCATCGGCAGGTGCGGTCACTAAAA
>CAZLWZ010000153.1:0-5131 GCA_964563275.1 uncultured Flavobacterium sp. | reverse complement strand
GAGGACGATATCGCCCTGTCGCTGTCGGCGCTCGGAATCAGGATCATTGCTCCTATTCCTGGCAAAGGAACCATCGGTATCGAGGTCCCGAACAAAAACCCGACGATGGTGTCAATGAAGAGCGTCATCGGATCGGTCAAATTCCAGGAAGCCGAAATGGAATTGCCGATAGCACTTGGAAAAACCATTTCGAACGAAACTTTTGTGGTCGATCTGGCTAAGATGCCACACCTTTTAATGGCCGGAGCCACCGGGCAGGGTAAATCGGTAGGTTTGAATGCCGTGCTTACGTCGCTACTTTATAAGAAACATCCTGCCGAAGTAAAATTCGTACTCGTCGATCCGAAAAAAGTTGAACTCACATTGTTCAATAAGATTGAACGCCATTACCTGGCGAAGCTTCCCGATGCCGGCGACGCTATCATTACCGACAACACTAAAGTGATCAACACGCTGAACTCTTTATGCGTAGAGATGGACGACCGGTACAACCTGCTCAAAGACGCGATGGTCAGGAACATCAAAGAGTACAACGAAAAATTCAAGAACCGCAAACTGAATCCCGAGAATGGGCACCGGTTTCTTCCGTACATCGTACTGGTAGTTGATGAGTTTGCCGACCTTATCATGACTGCGGGCAAGGAAGTCGAAACTCCGATTGCACGCCTTGCGCAGCTGGCACGTGCCATTGGAATACACTTAATTATAGCAACACAACGTCCGTCGGTTAATGTTATCACCGGTATCATCAAGGCAAATTTCCCCGCGCGTATCGCTTTCCGTGTCACCTCTAAAATTGATTCGAGGACAATTCTCGACACCCAGGGTGCTGATCAGCTTATAGGCCGTGGAGATTTACTGTATACCAACGGCAACGATATCGTACGGGTGCAGTGTGCGTTCGTCGACACGCCTGAAGTTGAAAAGATTACCGAATTCATTGGTGCACAAAAAGCTTATCCCGACGCGTACATGCTTCCCGAATACGTCGGAGAGGGCGAAAGTGGCATTAATCTTGATGTCGACATCTCTGAAAGAGATTCGCTTTTCAGGGAAGCCGCAGAGGTTATCGTTACTTCACAACAGGGTTCCGCTTCCTTACTGCAACGCAAATTAAAATTGGGTTACAACCGTGCCGGCAGGCTGATCGATCAGCTTGAGGCAGCGGGCATTGTTGGCCCGTTTGAAGGCAGTAAAGCCAGAAGCGTGAACATTCCCGATCTGGTTTCTCTTGAGCAGTTTTTTAATAATGAACAAAACAATTAAAATGAACAAAGTTTTCCAGATCTGCCTGTTATTCCTCACCACGATCACGATGCAGGCACAGGACAAAAAAGCGAAAGATTTACTGGACCAGGTTACGGCAAAAGTCAGAAGCTATGACAACATCGTTATCGATTTCCGCTACTCGCTGAATAACGCAAAGGAGAACATCAACCAGGACAGCAAGGGGAACGTGACTATGAAAGACAATATGTATGTATTGAACTTCATGGGGGTGACCAAAATATTCGACGGCCAGAAAACCTACACAATAGTTCCCGAAGACGAAGAGATCACCATTTCGAAATACGACGAAAAGGACGAAAATGCGATCACCCCGTCAAAGATGCTGACTTTCTTTAATTCGGGTTATAAATATTCGATGGATATTCTTCAGAATGTGAAAGGCCGTAAAATTCAGTATATAAAATTGGTACCGATCAGTTCCAAAGACCAGCGAAAGGAAATCCTTCTTGGCATCGACAGCCAGACCAAACATATCTACAATCTTATTGAAGTTGGTAAGAACGGCACTAAAACTACGCTCACTGTTAATTCTTTTAAAACCAATCAGCCATTATCGAAAAATCAATTTACCTTTACGGCCAGTAAATATCCTAATTACTACGTAAATAAATTAGATTAAGGCCTTTAGGTGAAGATACTCGACAAATACCTCCTTAAAACATTTGTAATTACGTTTACGACGGTATTTGTAATCCTCTTTTTCATATTCATTTTACAGACTGTATGGCTTTTTATCGCCGAACTGGCCGGTAAGGACCTCGATTTTCCGCTGATAATCAAATTCCTGTTGTTTTCGATGCCGCGGATCATTCCGCTGGTGTTGCCTCTGTCGGTGTTGCTGGCCTCGATCATGACATTTGGGAATCTGGCCGAGAACTATGAATTTGCTGCGATTAAATCGTCGGGAATCTCGCTGCAGCGCGCAATGGCGAGTCTGACGGTATTTATTATACTGCTCAGCGGCGCAGCCTTCGTTTTTGCCAATAACGTAATTCCATATGCTGAATATAAGTTTATAAATTTTCGCCGCGACATCGCGCAAAAACAACCAGCGATGGCTATTGCCGAGGGACAGTTCAGCACCATTGGCATCTATAACATTAAAGTTGAAAAGAAATCAGGGGATAATGGAAATCATCTGACTGGTGTTACAATCCACAAAAAAGCTTCCGACGGTTCAGGTACATCGACCGTCATTAAATCTAAAACCGGTGATCTTATCAGCAGCGACCGCTCAAATACTTTAAAGCTCGTGCTGCACGAAGGAAATTATTACGAGGAACTGCTTCCGCGCAAGTACGAAGAGCGTCGTAAACTGCCTTTTGCGAAGAGTTCGTTTGAGAAATACGTCATCAACCTCGACTTGTCACAGCTCAATAAAATGGAGCAAAGTGATGAAAAAATCACAAACACGAACTCGATGTTGAATGTGAATGAACTCCGCTATACATTGGATTCGCTGGACCGGTCATACGACAAAGACATCTCATCGTTTGCAGATAATATTTACCAGCGAACCGGCATTTCCGGCAGCCGTCCGGCACGTCCTGCCATAGCGGTAGTAACTGACACGATTACGCGCGAACCGGTTAATAAGAAACAGCCTTCAGAAGACTTACTGGCTCCGTTCAATACCGCGCAACAATCTGCCATATTGAAAATAGCATCGGCCAATGTTGAAAGCACGAAATTTTCGATCAGCGGCTCACAAATTGAGATGCGCGAAAAACTGAAGAACATCAACAACCACCTGCTCGCGTTTTATGACAAGTTTGTAATCGCCTATGCCTGTATCCTGATGTTTTTCATTGGAGCTCCGCTGGGCGCGATCATTCGCAAAGGCGGACTGGGCCTTCCGATCGTTTTCTCGATTTTGATTTTTATCACCTTTCACTTCATCAATACGTTTGGCAAACGGATGGCACAACAGGACGGCATTACGCCTTTCCTTGGTGCGTGGATGTCATCACTGATACTGACTCCGCTGGCCATCCTGCTTACCTATAGAGCCACGAATGATATCGGCTTATTTAGCCTTGATAATTTCATTGACCCCATACATAAAGCTTTTCGCAAGATTTTTCCACCTAAACAGACTGAACCATAATGTCGACATTTCAATTAAATACGATCGAAGAAGCCATTGAAGATATTCGCCAGGGCAAGGTGATCATTGTCGTTGACGACGAAGATCGTGAGAACGAAGGCGATTTTTTGGCTGCCGCCGATAAGGTTACGCCGGAAATGATCAATTTTATGGCAACTCACGGCCGCGGGTTGATTTGCGCGCCATTGACCGAAAGCCGATGCAAAGAACTCGACCTAAAGGCGATGGTTACCAACAACACCGACCATCTGGAGACGGCGTTTACGGTTTCGGTCGATTTAAAGGGTCATGGTGTAACAACGGGTATTTCGGCCGATGACAGAGCCAAGACAGTTCGGGCACTGACCGATCCGGACACAAAATCATACGACCTTGCCCGTCCAGGACATATTTTTCCGTTGATAGCAAAGCAAGGTGGTGTTCTACGCCGAACGGGACACACCGAGGCAGCAATCGATTTTGCGCGGTTGGCAGGCTTCAGGCCCGCCGGTGTTATCTGCGAGATAATGAATGATGATGGTTCGATGGCAAGGCTTCCACAGCTGTACGAGGTGGCGCGCCGTTTTAATTTGAAGCTGGTTTCAATTGAAGCGCTGGTCGCCTATCGGATGCAGCACGACAGTTTGATTGTAAAGAAGGAGGATTTCGACGTTCAGACGCGATTCGGTGCATTCAGGTTGCGCGCATACATACAGACAACCAACAAGCAGGTTCACCTTGCGCTGACAAAAGGAACGTGGAATTTTGGCGACCCTGTGCTGACGCGGATAAATTCGTCGAATGTAAACAACGATATATTAGGAACACTCACCAATAACGCCGATCAGAAACTGGATGATATGTTCAGGCTAATCAATGACGCCGGTCAGGGCGCGGTTGTTTTCATAAACCAGGATATGCAGTCGGTCAATATGCTAAATAGAATTTCCGAACTTAAGTCGTTGCAGGCTGAAGGCATTATTAAAGCGCCAAAGATTGTAATCGATAATAAAGATTTTGGGATTGGAGCCCAAATCCTGCATGATCTCGATATTTCAAAAATCAGGCTGATTTCGAACAGCGAACAGTCGAAACGTGTTGGTATGATTGGCTACGGACTCGAAATTACGGAATACGTCCCCTATTAATTATTGTCCCGTTAGTACATTCATCTCCAATGCATTCAATATACCTGCAATAGAGGCAGTATTGTTGAAATATATGTAAATCTCGTCAGCATTGATTCGCTTTATAGTTGCCAGCAGCTTTTGCAGATAAGCATGCGAATATCCAGAATAGAACAGTTTCTCATCGCCATGCAGGCGGATGTAGGGTCGATGGGTGGCTATAATCCGATCCGGAAGCTTTGGATAACTTACGCTGCAAAAAGTGATTTTCTGTGCCTCAAGCGTTTTAATCACGTCGCCGCGCCACCAGGATGCATGCCGGAATTCGATAACATTCTGAAACGAATTATCGATGTTGTCCAATATATTTTGGAAAAGTTGTTCGGAGAAAACAAACGACGCCGGGAACTGAAACAGGATTCTGGCGAGCTTCTCTCCCATTCCGCTTTGACAGATCTCATAAAAGCTTTTTATTTCGGTGGTACAATCCAAGAATCTCTTACGATGGGTAATTTCCTGCGGTGCTTTGACCGAAAAAGTAAAGTCGGCCGGAGCTTTATGATACCACGACCGCAATGTTCGTGCGGTTGGAAATTTGTAAAAAGTAGAATTGATTTCGAATGTTGAA
>CAZLWZ010000152.1:0-5186 GCA_964563275.1 uncultured Flavobacterium sp. | reverse complement strand
CGATTTCGCGCGTGGCCAACAGTAAGTATGTCGATACACCGTACGGAACAAAACTGATAAAAGAATTTTTTTCGGAGTCGATGAAGAACGATCAGGGTGAAGATGTGTCGACACTCGAGATCAAAAAGATTTTGCAGAATATCATTGAGGACGAAGATAAGAGAAAGCCGCTTCCGGACGACCAGCTTGCCGAACTGCTAAAAGAAAAAGGGTACCCTATTGCGCGCCGCACTATCGCGAAATACCGTGAGCAGCTCGATATTCCAGTCGCGCGGATGCGCAAAAAAATATAGCTTGAGAAAAATACTGCCCCTTTTTTCATGGTTATTCCACCCGGTTTTAGTCCCGCTTTTCGCCACTGCTTGCTACTTTCTGGTGTATGATTCGCATCTCGATACCGGTCAGCAGTTTCTTGTATATATTCAGGTAGCCATCATTACCTTTTTTATTCCTGTATCATTCTTTTTCCTGCTGCGGTCTTTGGGTAAAGTTGATTCAATAATGGCCGGAAAAGTGTCGCAGCGAAAACTCCCGCTCTTAATACAATCAGTTTTATTGTTCATCCTTATTACCAAAGGCATTACAATAGGACGCGTTCCTGAGCTGTACTTCTTCTTTCTCGGAGCATTGGCAAGTACAATGGCTGCATTGGCTTTTTCATTGCTCAAGGCCAAAGTAAGCCTTCACATGATGGGAATCGGATCGCTGACCGTATTTGTGCTTTTTCTCAGCATATCCACGCAAACAAATGCGGTTTATCCAATTGCAGGAGTACTCTTTCTGAACGGGTTGATTGCATCGTCACGCCTGCAGATGAAGGCACATTCGGGAACCGAATTGTCGCTGGGTTATATCTGCGGGATAGTGCCGCAGCTTGCCGTTTGCTATGTGTATTTATAAGATGTAGAACATCAATCCGACGTTCAGCGTATTTAATCCGACTTTCTCGCCATTTCCAAGTGCCGCCGATTTGAAGATCGGGTTCAGTCCATAATAGATATGAAAATTCCATGTGTTGTAACCGGCTGCAACATAAATTCCGTAGCGAAACTTATTTAGGTCCGATAAATTTGTCAGCACCACATCCTGCGGAGCACCTTCGTATATTGAGCGGCTGTGAACCAGGTAACTGAATTTTAAACCCGTGTAGACGCGCCAGAATTTATGGCTTTCGGGTGTTGAAGTTCGCCAGCGGATTTCAACGGGCACCTCAACAAAATGCAACGTAAGTTTATTTTTGCTGTAGTAGATATCATCGGGAATTATCTGGTATTGAAGCGACCCTGCGCTTTCGCCAATAGAAAGATCCTGGTTATAGTTCTGAAGCGCATATCCGCCACCGACAGCTATTGCGAAAGTTCTGTTTTGGTTTATAGGCATATCGCGCAGGAACCCGATGTAAAGTCCGGCCGAAAATTTGTTTTGAGACATGCTCTCGGGCATATTCTGCAGAATGTTGTATGTAAACCCCGCGTAAAACTGGTCTTCTCTATAAAGGGAGTCAACCGCATTAAAATCTGGATATGAAGTATCCTGTGCGCTCATAAACATCGTCATCAGTAAGCATGCGGCGGACAGAATTTTCATATAGTAGTTTTGTGCGCTAAAATTACGAAAAAAGTGCTGCGATTCATCAAGTAAGCCGGAGCGATTTCGACCTGATATCGAACTAAAGCGTGCCGAACCTGACACGAAAAGCTTTATCATAATCTTTTATTAATTAAGGGCATAGATAGTCTTACGATTGATATTTTTGTAAGTAGTAGTAACCTTAAATAATTTAGTTATGCTGATACAAATCAATACCGATAATCATATAGAAGGACGTGAACGAATGGAGGCGTATTTTCGCTCAGTGTTAGAGGAAAACCTGCAACGATTTGAGGATCAGGTCACCCGCCTTGAAGTTCACCTGGGCGACGAAAACAGCGAAAAATTTGGGACCGATGACAAGCGATGCATGATCGAAGCGCGTCTCGCAGGAAAGCAACCTGTCGCAGTCATAAATCATTCCGACACAATAGAAAAAGCATTCAACGGTGCTATAGATAAAATTAAAAAAGTATTAGCGACTACTTTTGACAAGATGAAGACCTATTAAGAGCTAAGACCGCCAAACGGCGGTTTTTTTGTGCTTCTTTTTTATTAGTCATACGGCAAATATCATATCAAAAAAAAGTTCCGCATGTAAAACACACGGAACTTCTTATTCTTGTATCCGAAGGCTAACTAGAAAGCACCGATAAAATGATTCCCTGGTTTGTTAATTAGCTTAGCGCCTTTTGTGACAGCTCCTGTTGCACTATTTATAATATAAATGTTACCATCCTGGCCAACAGGTGCAATGGTAATGTAAACATCATCGCCGTCGACCACAAAGCCTTGGTACTGGAACAGATAAAGATCAATATGATAAGGCAGATCTACCTGCTGGGCAGTCTTTGAATATAAATCAACAAGCGCGACAAAACTTTGCGACTGCCCCGTTAAAGATGAAATTGCAGCTCCGCTATGAGTATAATTTACGAGCGCTTTTCCGTTTCCGGCGTATCTCCAGTTCTCAATATAAGAATCTGTAACTCCCAGAGCAGCATCAAGGCTGAACACATACGAATTGTCATATTGGTTGTCCTGGCCGATTCTAAGAATGTGCGAACCATTCGTATCTCGTTGCGTTGCCTGGTAAACATTGCCGTCATCAGCAACAAAGCCATTAAAACTTCGGTATCCGCTTGTGTCACCAAAGCCGACTGTTGAAGTTATTACCACAGGATTTTGTAATGACGGATAGTCTACAACCACCGATTTAGATCCGAGCCTGTTAAAGTCGGTTTCGAGTGCCCCCGTTGCCGGATCGGTTTTACGCATCCATGTACCGATTATAACTTTATCCTGCGCGTGATTTAATATTGGCGCATCCAACCGAAATATATGGTGACCCAATGCTTCCTCGGCTGCAGTTAACGGAATTTCATAAGATCTGGCCTGAGAGATAAAAGCGTCAGCCATGTTAAGCGATAGTACGGTAGCGGTCCCCCTGGTGTACTGATACACTCCGTTCGCGCCTGAAGAAACTGTTGGTTCTGTTACGTTCACAGCAATACCGGTCTGATCGTCGTCGAACAATTTGGCCCAGCGCGGACTTGTACCTGCGTATTGCGAAATATTAACTGTTCCTCCGGTTGGCGTGAAAACTTGGCCTCCTCCTACAATATACTTGGTGAATTCGCCACCATTATTGCCACCATAAGCGATGTTAAATAACGTTGAACCATCCTCGGACGCTTGCAGTCGTGCTGTCCTTGCCGATGGAACCAGATGCCCGTTTTCAAATACGTCAAAAGATTTACCCGGATTTTTAGCATCTTCCTTACTAACGGAATAAACGATCGTACCGCCGTTTCCATCACCCGGTTCACCGTCTACAATTCCCATTACTGCGCCTGCAATTGTAATCCATCGCCCTTCAGTGATAGGCGGTTCGGTCGTTCCGCCACCATTATCGTCATCACTGCATGCAGTAAAAAGTGGGATCGAAAGAAACGCAAAGGCTGCAATTTTTAAAAAACTCTTATTCATCATTATATATATTAGAGGTTGTTAATTACGTAGTTTAATTTAAAATAAAAGGCGCGACCTGGCTTTTGGACAGCGTAGTTATCGAATGCCTGTTTATTGAATATATTTTTCACATCGAAGCTTGCGATCAACTTCTTGTTTGGGAAAACGTAGCTAATCCCGGAATCGTGAACGAATTGCTGAGGAACGTTAAAAACATCTGTCCCTGAATTATTTCCATACGGGTCTGACATGAAATTGAAGGTGTCGATAAATAAAAAATTATAGAATAAAATAAGCTCTGATTTCTTTGCGAAAATGTTGTTCAACGTATATTGAGCGTTCACATTGCCTGTGAACGTGGGTTCATTTGGTATTTTCTTTACCCGGCCGTAGCGGTCAACCGTTGTAAGGTTAAACTTCGAAGAATTTATGCCGATTCGCAGATTCCGCTTGAAATTGTAATTTAGTTCCAGGTCGACCCCTTGCGATTTTACATTGCCCTGATTCACATAAGGCAGCGTTTGTACGTTGTTGTTTACGACCGTCGTCACCGGCCGCCCGATCCTGTCCGTAATATCCCGTACAAAGCCATTTACAGCAAAAAAGATTTCGTGTTCCTTAACATGAAACGATCCGAGACGCATTCCGAGATTAAAATTGTAACTCGACTCCGGTCTGATATTAGGATTTTCAGAAATATTATCCGCCGCATCACCAAAAATTTCATTTTCGTTAGGCAGCCTTACACCTCGTTCGGCCGAGGCCATTGCGATTATTTTCGGCCATATTGCATAGGAAACCGCCATGCCATATCCATTAATATTTTTGCGGCTGCTAACGACATCCTCCACCCTTGTAGGCACGTTGTTTACCAGTTGCACCTCAGGATTCATCCTTTCAAAGTATTGTGCGTAATTTTTGAAAAATATAGTCGCGGTCAGATTGTTTTCAAACGCCGACAACTCATAGCTCATTGCAGCAATGCTTTTTCGCTGCTCTCTGGTTCCCATGAATTTGCGTTCAAGAACAGAGCGTATTTCATCATCATCAGTCCTGTCAATGAAACTATACATGTGATTAAACATTAGTCGGTGATTGTCGCTAAGAACGTATTTCAAACCGCTGCGTACCGATCCGAGCTTCCGGCGGATGTTTGCAATCGTTGGCGCGCCTTGTTGGGCACCGCCGGGTCGTATAATAGGATCCCCATCCATATTAAAACTTTGTTCGCCAAACCAGTTATAGTTCCATTTAACCGTATCGTTCACAATGCGATGCCGCTCACCGTACACCGCAAGAACATTGACATCGAGGCCTTTTGTAAATAAATCTTTCTTATTATAATTTATCTGGAACAGGTTGGCATCCGACTCGGTAAACCTTCCCTTATAAGGAGTGGTCATGAAGGTTCCGTGCTGCACTTCCTTATACATATCGGATTTGGTAAAACCGACCGAAAAATCATCTGCCCAGCTAACATTGGTAAAACCGGCTGAAACTGTTCCCCCGACCGACCTATACGCGTCATTGAATCGCTTTGCCCGTACAAGCTCCTGCCGGCCATTCGGTAAAATATTATAAACGTCCTTGCCCCACACTTCGTAATCGTTATCGGAATAGCTGTA
>CAZLWZ010000151.1:0-5188 GCA_964563275.1 uncultured Flavobacterium sp. | reverse complement strand
ATTTTATTTTTAGGAAAAATAAGGTAAAGCCAGACGATGCCTCAAAAAGCTGCGTCATAAAAACATCTTTGTTCAGGCAGGTAAAAAACAACTTCAAAGGCTAAATTTTATTTTAGGAAAAATAAGGTAAAGCCAGACGATGCCTCAAAAAAGCTGCGTTATTAAAAACATCTTTGTTCAGGCAGCTAAAAACAACTTTAAAAGCTAAATTATATTTTTAGGAGAAGTAAGGTAAAGCCGGACGATGCCTCAAAAAGCTGCGTTATTAAAAACATCTTTGTTCAGGCAGGTAAAAACAACTTCAAAGGCTAAATTTTTAGGAAAAATAAGGTAAAGCCAGACGATGCCTCATAAAGCTCTCTGACAAAGGCAACTTTTTGTTTAGGTAAAGAAATGTTTTTTAAATACCTGCATCGACGTCAGGAAGCCATGGTCGAAAATCACATTACTCCTGTTGATCCATGCGTTCGATTGCCCTGTTCATCATCTGTCCGTCTCGTGGCGACCAGCCTTGGGCGAGCAGTACAACACCCGAAATAATCAGAACTACACTGATGCCTTTTTTTATCAGCAGAATGTTTTTAGCGTTTAATTGCTTACGCAGCTGTTTTGCCAGCAATATCTTCATTACATCGGTCAGAAAATAGGTGATGACAACAACTGAGAAGAAAGTAAACATACGCGACGGCTGCAGTTCCAGTTGCGGCCCGAAAGTGATGATAATTGCAAGCCAGAATCCAAGTACACCAATGTTAATGAAATTCAGGAAGAAACCTTTTATAAACAAGGTAAGGTAATTGTTTTTTATCAGTTCCTTTGGATCTTCTTCGTGGATCCGGCGTGAGGCCTTTTTAACTTTAACCAATGAGATCAAGCCATACACCAGCATGATCAATCCGCCGAAGATAAATAATGCCGGGTCGTCTTTAATACTTTGTATGAGTCGGTAGCTGCTGAAATAAGCAATAAGAATGAAAAAAATATCTGAGAAGATTACACCCAAATCGAACGATATGGCGGCCCTAAATCCTTTAAGAACGCTGGTTTCCAATAAAATAAAGAAAACCGGGCCAATCATAAAACTGAGGAAGAAACCAAGGGGAATAGCCGTTAAAATATCTTCTACCATCAAATTTTATAATTGTAACACAAATATAAAGTTTTATTTACAATAGCATTCCGTTTGCCTACTCGGATACCCTGGTCACCGATCCGCCAAGGGTAATCTTTTCTTCGATTTTTCGCGGATTGCCATAGACGGTGATGTCTCCGCCGGCTTTTATCTTGGCTTCAACCAAATCAGTTGCAAAAATGCCGGCCTGGCCGCCTGTTGTAATGCTGATGCTGGTATGTGCTGTTGCCAGCTCTTTAGCTTTCAAACTTCCGCCTGTCCCTAAAGATGCTTCCATGAACTTTGCCGAACCCGACAGCCGCGCGGTAGCACCAGTGACCGATCGTACATTAAGTTTACCTACCTCGACCATTAGGCGTATTTCAGATCCTTCACGGGCATCAAGCGATAAATATTCCTGTTTCATAACCTGCGCACCCGACAAAAAAGATCCCTCACCCACTTCTATTTTCTGAAGGTCTCTATAGTAAACTTTAGCCTGAATCTCTTCGCCCTGAAGCAGCTTCTTCAGCGGCATCCTGATGTGAAGATCTCCGTTTTTGTTCACAATTTCAACTTCTTTGCTTCGGGTACCGGAAATTTCGACAACGTTCGCATCGGCGGGTATCAATTCAACCGAAATCCTGTCGAACACCTTCAACGACGTGAATTCGCCCGGATCTCTCTTTTCCTGTCCAAATGATATTTGCATCATTAACAGCAGTGCTATCGCAGATATAGTCTTCATGAGTTATTCGTTTTTTCTGATAAAATTAAAATCCAGTTGCTTTTTAACCAAATCGGCGTTTTTTACTTTAACATAAACCTCGTCACCTAATTGCAAAGTAGTATTCGAAACGGCTCCGACAAGGGCGTATTGCTTCTCATCAAAGGTATAATAGTCATCTTTTATTTCCCTGATTCGGCACATGCCTTCACACTTATTCTCGATGATTTCCACATAAATTCCCCATTCGGTGACACCCGATATAACTCCCAGAAACTCCTGATCCTTGTGATCCTGCATGTATTTGACCTGCATGTACTTTATCGAATCGCGCTCAGCCTGTGTCGCCAGATATTCCATGTTGGATGAGTGGTTGCATTTCTCTTCGTAAATTTCTTCGCTGACCGATTTACCGCCCTCAAGGTAGTGCTGCAGCAAACGGTGCACCATCACATCGGGATAACGACGTATCGGCGATGTAAAATGTGAATAATAATCGAATGCCAACCCATAATGACCGATATTATCAGTCGAATATTTGGCTTTGCTCATCGTTCTGATTGCCAGCGTATCAATAAGATTCTGCTCTTTTTTTCCATTGACTTCCTGCATCAGATTGTTCAATGACTGCGCAATTCCGCCCTTGGTACGCAAATCGATTTTATAACCAAATTTTGATATTACCGTCTGCATCGCAATCAGCTTATCCTCGTTTGGTTCATCATGAATCCGATAAACAAATGTCTTTTTTTGCTTGCCTATATATTCTGCTACTTTTCGGTTCGCCAATAGCATAAACTCCTCTATCAGATGGTTCGCATCTTTCGCCACTTTGAAATAAACACCAACTGGTTCGCCTTTCTCATCAAGATTGAATTTGACTTCGACCTTATCAAACGAAATGGCACCTTCCGACATCCTTTTGCGTCGCAGGATTTTCGCCAGCTCGTCCATTTTAAGCGTCGCCTCGACGATATCTGCCGACACTTTATATGATTCACCTGTGATTGAAGTTTCCGCCGGAATCGTATCGTCTTTTGTCTCTATGATATATTGCGCTTCTTCATAAGCAAACCGCTGATCGGAATAGATTACGGTCCGGCCAAACCATTGATTGACAACCTTCGCTTTATCATCAATTTCAAATACGGCCGAGAAGGTGTATTTCTCCTCATTCGGACGAAGTGAACACGCAAAGTTTGACAATACTTCAGGAAGCATCGGAACAACACGGTCAACCAGGTACACCGAAGTCGCACGGCTGTAGGCTTCATCATCGAGCGCCGTACCTTCTTCTAAATAATATGATACATCGGCAATGTGAATCCCTATTTCATAATTTCCATTGTCGAGCTTTTTAAACGATAAAGCATCATCAAAATCCTTCGCATCTTTCGGATCGATCGTAAACGTGAGCGTATCACGCATGTCGCGCCTTTTGTCTATCTCCGATTGTTGTATTGAAGTATCAAGCTGCTGTGCATAAACCTCTACATCAACAGGAAAGTCATAAGGCAAACCATACTCAGCTAAAATCGCGTGAATCTCAGTATCGTGTTCACCCGGTTTTCCAAGTACTTTTATTACCGAACCAAACGGACTATCGGCACGCTTGGGCCAATCTTCGATCTTGACAATAACGACATCACCTTGTTCGGCATCGCCCATTTTATCCTTAGGAATGAAAATATCGGTGTACATCTTCGGATTAGCAGTCGAAACAAATGCAAAATTCTTTTGGATGTCGATCACGCCTACGAACTCGGTTTTATGACGTTCGACAACTTCGATGACTTCACCTTCAGGTTTTTTTCCCGATCGGCGGTTATACACATACACTTTCACTATATCGCCATCAAGTGCGCGGTTTAAATTATTGTTTGGTATGAAAACATCGTCTTCAAAATCCGGACAAACAAAATACGCAGTCTTTCGGCTCGTCATATCGATCTTGCCTTCGTAGTAATCCTGGCTGATCGCTTTTATTAGATATTTTCCGGGTTCTGATTCTATGATTTTCTTTTGTGCAGCCAGTAATTTCAGATCTTTGATGATCTCATTGCGGCTTTTCGTATCGTCGACCTCAAGTATGGCGGCGATCTGCTTGTAATTAAAACCTTTATTGGCGTTGGTAGATAGTATCTTAAGTATTTTTCCCGAAAAGTCTTTTTCTTTCTTTTGTGTCTTGCGGTGTCTCTCGCTCATATAATTGTAAATAATCGGGGAAATTACGAAATACTTTGCAGACAGTTCTTTAACGTTTCTACATTTAAATAAATTATAACTTTTTTAAGAAGCAAAGATTGTATCTTTAAAAGAAACAGTCATGGAAAAGTTTATAACAGCAGCCGTATTCAATTACCCGCATGAGACCATCATCCTTAAGCACCGGCTGGATCAGGAAGGGCTGCAGTATTTTTTTGAAAACGAAACAACTGCATCGGTCGCACCCATGTACTCGATAGCATTCGGCGGCATCAAATTAAAAATCCATCCCAACGATTTGTCAACCGTTCGCGAAATCCTCTCGGAACTCGACGATGGTCATCACCTTAAAATCATCTGAGTTGTCAACATATATTAAATACAACAAAAAAGAAATTTAAAATTTAATTATTTATTGATGGTTATTATAGCGTGTTAATAGCTGCAATAAATTTCTTCAGATATCTGCATTTAAACCGTTATCAATTTTTTTAAAGATTTGTTAACATACTCATAACAATACATCCTCCTGATTTTTAGCTGTTTTTAAGTATTTGTTAACAGATGTGGATAATAGAATCCAAGTGGATTTTGTAAATAATTTTATTTAGTTTTTTTGTTGACAAAGCACTTTCTGCTGATGATAACTTTTCCAAAAATTGAGACAACTATTCTTGCTTTTCTAAATCAAAAATTCACTTAGAAAAATTTTAATTCATTGCTGAAAAATCTTTTGATATTCGATAACAACTTCTCAACAATCAGCAGTAAATATCCGACCCTTGATTTTCAAGGCTTTGTCTAAAGTTATGAACATTACATAATTTTAGGGTTATTTTGCATGATTTTCATATTCGTGCCGGAATGTTAATGATGTTGATAACACCTCTGATGCCGCTAATTTGCTGTTGTGGTTTTTAACCACCAATAGTATTCTCTATCTTTGTTAACCTCAATACTAAATCCAATTTTATCAAAATATCTATCGGAAACGACCACGCCGGAACCGACTATAAAAAAGCAATTGTCGATAAACTTGAAGCCGCCGGACATCAGGTGAAGAATTACGGAACCGATTCTGCTGACAGCGTCGATTATCCCGATTTCGGACATCCTGTAGCCAACGATGTCACGGCAGGTGCAGC
>CAZLWZ010000150.1:0-5194 GCA_964563275.1 uncultured Flavobacterium sp. | reverse complement strand
TGATGCCAGTCCGGTAATTTACCGTAATTGCTTGCCCTCACTTTAACGTAGCGTGCTTCCACGGGGTCGCATTTGTACACAAAAGGATGTGTCTGGATTGTGTAATCGTGCGGCATGATCGGGTTTGGAACAGCTTTTAGTAGTGAGAAGTTAATATTGTCAGCCGATATATAAAACTCAACTTTCGTAGGCATCACGATCCACGACCTCGTGTCCTGAAGGAAGTTAGCATAAAAACTTGTCAGATTCCTAGTTTTTTTAAGGTCGATAACACACTCAAAATCCTGCCCCTGATAACCTTGCCAATCGCCTTTTCGCCAATTTTCGTCACCTGCAATTCCGTCGATCAGACCGTCAGGGCCGCCGGCATGATATTGCGGATTATACTTCGAAATAAGAGTCACCGAATAATCATTAGGTTTTTTATAAAATGATGCCGAAACCACGCGGCTCCTATTCCCATTTAGTTCCGCATACGCCGATATAGTCGAAGACTCTGCAATTTCTATAGGCGACGAGTACAAACGGTAGGCGGGCTGGACGTCGAGGTGCTTATTATCATCTAAAATATAATAAACCTGAGATCCTGCGACGCTGCTGATCGCGATATCCGCTTGGTCCTTAAAAGCCTTCCCATCTGATTCAATTACTGGGACAGGTAGTATTAAGTCATATTCTGGTGATCTAAAATATACTGGATCAAAATTTCCCACAGATTTTAAATCCCGATCGGACAGCGATTCAGTAATAATTTCAGATGTTCCATCTTCATAATTGATCTTAGCTTTCCGGAAATATGGTTTTGTAGTGGTCCATTCCGGTTGCCCGGGCGTCACCGAATAAATTCCCAGTGAACTTAATACATACCATGCGCTCATTTGTCCGCAATCCTCATTTCCGATCAAACCCTCGGGTGAATTTTTATAAAATTCATCTAAAATGAAGCGGACACGTTCTCTTGTCTTTTCGGGTTTTCCGACTGAATTATACAAATAGGCGATATGATGACTTGGCTCATTGCCATGCGCATATTGCCCAATCAGCCCCGTGATATCTACCTGTTCGCGACCCGTAGTTTTTGATGGGAGTGTGAACATTTCATCCAGCTTCTGTTCAAATTTCTCAGCGCCTCCATACGCTGCAATCATACCCGGAATATCCTGAGGCACGAAAAAGCTGTACTGCCATGAATTACCCTCCGTAAAATTATTGTTGACTTCCCTCGCATCAAAGGGTTTATCCCAGTCGCCGTTTTTCTTCGCGCGCATAAAACCTACATTGGGATCAAAGATATTTTTCCAGCTTTGTGAGCGTTCCATAAAATATTTATATTCATCCGGTTTATTCAGCATGGCCGCCATCTCTGCGATGCACCAATCATCATACGCGTATTCAAGCGTCTTCGAAACACTTTCGTGTTCATCATCGATCGCGATAAAACCATTCTGTTTATAAGCATCCAATCCGAGGTGATCCAGCATCGCACTGTGCTTTGCGGCTTCGAAGGCTTTTTCGTAGTCGAAACCTTTAATTCCTTTTGACATGGCGTCGGCCATTACTGAAACCGAATGATAGCCGATCATACAGTCGGTTTCATTTGAAGCAAGTTCCCAAACCGGAAGTCTGCCACCTTGCTCGTATTGTTTTAAAAATGTGTTTATAAAATCGGCCGTGCGTTTTTTATCGATTAAGGTATAAAGCGGGTGCGCCGCTCGGAATGTGTCCCAGAGCGAAAAAACAGTATAATAATCGAAGCCTTGGGCTGTGTGGATCTGTTCATCGCGGCCACGGTATTTCCCGTCTATATCCTGAGCGATGTTCGGCTGGATCATCGTGTGATATAAAGCAGTGTAGAAGATCGTTAGTTTGTCTTTATCCTTTTCTGTAATTTCAATTTTCCGAAGTTCTTTGTTCCAAAGCTCCTGCGCCTGCTTTTTGACCAATCCGAAGTCCCAGTGCGGAATCTCCGACATATTTAGTTTGGCACCTGCCGTACCTGTAGGCGACAAAGCGACCTTAACCAGAAGCTTATCGCCTTTTTTCACCTGCTTTGAAAATGATAACGCAAGCAGGTTACCTGCAAAAAATTTATCGGTGGTTCTTGGCGGTGCAATTGAATTACTATGAGCTTTGGTGATCGTTAGCGGCTCGCTGAATTCTATCCTTGCAAAAACATATTGATTCTGCGCCCATCCCGCGCTGTTGCGCATCACCTCCACAGTTTGATTGTCGATAATACGCACTTCACCCATCAAGAGCAGATCGCGATGATTCAGATCGAGGATTATATTCGCTTGTCCGGATTCATTAAACTTGTATTCGTGGAAGCCTACACGTGTTGATGTAGTCAATGCGACATCGATATTATGTTTATCCAGTTTAACCGAATAAAATCCGGCTGATGCTTTTTCATTTTTATGAGAAAAAGCCGAAGAATAATCCTTTGAATCTAAACCTGGCTCGCCCATTGTTGGCATAAGCATGATATCGCCGTAATCGGAGACGCCTGTGCCGTTCAGGTGCGTGTGCGAAAAGCCATAAATAACGTTATCCGAATAATGATATCCTGAGCAACCGTCCCAGCTTCCATCAATCCTGGTGTCTGGTGATAATTGCACCATCCCGAATGGTACCGTCGCGCCGGGAAATGTATGTCCGTGACCGCCGGTACCGATAAACGGATTGACGTATTGTTGATAGTTTTGTGCAAAGGCTGCTGCGGTTATAAAAAATATCAGATGGAAGTACTTCATCGGGCAGAGGTTTATCGTAAAGATAAAGATTATATCCGAAGCAGGAAGATACCCGTAAGCGGGCTTTGCGTTAGCGATTGCAGCGGCATCCTTTTTAAATGACGGGAATTATCCGGTTGTGGAGATTGCCGCTTCATTTAAAAAGATATAGTGGAAAGCGCGTAAACGCCCAAAAAAAAAACGCATCCGTGAAGATGCGCTTAGTTTTGTTATCGAACCGTTGCTTTTAGATACTCGCGGTTCATTCGAGCGATATTTTCGAGTGAAATTCCTTTCGGGCACTCGACTTCGCAGGCGCCGGTAACCGAGCAATTTCCAAAACCTTCGGCATCCATCTGGCTGACCATATTTAGAACCCGATCGTGCGCTTCGACACGGCCTTGCGGCAGAAGCGCCAATTGCGAGACTTTCGCAGCGACAAAAAGCATGGCAGAAGAATTCTTGCAACTCGCCACACATGCACCACAACTAATGCAGGTCGCAGCATCAAAAGCGCGGTCGGCATCGTGTTTAGGTATCGGGATAGCGTTAGCATCAATCGTATTTCCTGATGTGTTTACCGAAATAAATCCGCCGGCCTGCTGAATACGTTCGAAAGAGCTTCTGTCGACAACCAGATCCTTGATTACCGGGAAAGCTTTTGCGCGAAACGGTTCGATATATATCGTGTCGCCATCTTTGAACATACGCATGTGAAGTTGGCACGTAGTCACTCCACGGTCAGGGCCGTGTGCTTCACCATTGATAAAAAGCGAGCACATCCCGCAGATTCCTTCACGGCAATCGTGGTCGAACGCTACAGGCTCGTCGCCGGTGTTGATCAGATTTTCGTTTAAAACATCAAGCATTTCCAGGAAAGACATGTCTGGCGACACATCGGTCATTTTGTAATCGACCATTTTTCCTTTGTCCTTGGCGTTTTTCTGACGCCATATTTTGAGTGTAAGATTCATATCTTAGGTTTATTAGGGGCAATGCCCGGAAATCTTATTTGTAACTTCTTTGAACCAATTTCACATTGTCGAACACCAGGGGCTCTTTGTGTAAAACAGCATCGCTTGGTTTGCCTTTGTATTCCCATGCTGCAACGTATGCGAAATTTTCGTCGTCGCGTTGCGCTTCACCTTCAGCTGTTTGATATTCTTCCCGGAAATGACCGCCGCACGATTCATTTCTGTGCAATGCATCTTTGGCGAATAATTCTCCCAGTTCAAGGAAATCGGCAACGCGCATAGCTTTCTCGAGTTCCTGGTTGAAGCTGTCAATCGTTCCCGGTACTTTTACGTCGCGGTGGAATTCATCACGCAGAGCGGCAATTTCGCCGATCGCCTCGGTAAGTCCCTGTGCATTTCGGGCCATGCCAACTTTGTCCCACATAATTTTTCCGAGCCTTTTGTGAAAGTGGTCGACTGAATGTGTTCCGTTATTGTTGATGAATTTCTCAAGTTGGTTTCGCACGCTTTGTTCCGCTTCGATGAATTCAGGTAAATCGGTCGATATTTTGCCCATTTTAATATCCGGTGCCAAATAATCGCCGATAGTATAAGGAAGAACAAAATAGCCATCGGCAAGTCCTTGCATCAATGCCGAAGCACCAAGTCGGTTTGCGCCGTGATCCGAAAAATTTGATTCCCCGATAGAGAAACATCCCGGAATTGTTGTCATTAAGTTATAATCGACCCACGTTCCGCCCATTGTGTAGTGCACGGCAGGATATATCATCATGGGTGTGTTGTATGGATTTTCGTCAACGATCTTCTCATACATCTGGAACAGGTTGCCGTATTTGCTTTCAACAACTTCCTTTCCAAGTTTCTGAACAAGTTCTTTGTTGTTTTCGTCAAGGCCTTTGATCCGTGCCTGATCACGTCCGTAACGTTCTATCGCAGCTGCGAAATCCAGGTAAACGGCTTCACCTGTTTTGTTGACACCGAAACCGGCATCACATCGTTCTTTCGCGGCACGTGATGCGATATCGCGCGGAACGAGGTTTCCGAACGACGGATATCTTCGCTCGAGATAATAATCCCTTTCGTCTTCCGATAGATCGGTTGGTTTTTTACGGCCTTCACGGATTGCCTTTGCATCTTCGAGATTTTTAGGCACCCAAATGCGGCCGTCATTTCGAAGTGACTCCGACATCAACGTCAGTTTTGACTGATGCTCCCCCGAAACGGGAATACAGGTCGGGTGAATTTGCGTATAACACGGATTTGCGAAAAACGCTCCTTTTTTGTGAATCTTCCATGCGGCGGTTGCGTTGCTTCCCATGGCATTGGTCGACAGGAAGAATACGTTTCCGTATCCGCCCGAACCAATTACGACCGCGTGTGCAGAATGACGTTCTATGGCTCCCGTAATAAGGTTTCGTGCGATGATGCCACGCGCCTTGCCGTCGACTACAACAAGTTCAAGCATTTCGTGACGGTTGTACATTTTTA
>CAZLWZ010000149.1:0-5220 GCA_964563275.1 uncultured Flavobacterium sp. | reverse complement strand
ATTGGCAAACGTCAGCGCAAGCATTCCCTGTTTCTTCAGGTTTGTCTCATGGATTCGCGCAAACGACTTCACCAAAACGGCTTTAACACCCAAAAACCGCGGCTCCATCGCCGCATGTTCACGCGATGATCCTTCGCCGTAGTTATGGTCGCCCACTACGACCGTCGGAATCCCGGCAGCTTTGTAAGCGCGTTGCACCGCAGGCACTGCATCGTATTCGCCTGTCAGCTGGTTCTTCACGTAATTTGAGCGCTGGTTAAAAGCGTTGACCGCACCGATCAGCATGTTGTTGGAGATATTGTCAAGGTGACCACGGAATCGCAGCCATGGACCGGCCATCGAAATATGGTCGGTGGTACATTTACCGAATGCCTTGATCAGCAACCGTGCATTTGTGATATTTTTACCGTCCCACGGTTCGAAAGGCTCCAGCAACTGCAGTCTTTCAGATTCTTCGCTCACGACAACAGTTACGCCTGAACCGTCTGCGGCAGGTGCCTGATATCCGGCATCCTCCACATCAAATCCGCGTGGCGGAAGTTCGTCACCGGTTGGTTCATCGAGGCGCACTTCCACACCGTCTTCATTTATCAGGGTATCGGTCAGCGGGTTGAATGTTAAATCACCTGCAATGGCCATAGCGGTGACGAGCTCCGGCGAACCGACGAATGCCAGCGTATTCGGGTTACCGTCGGCACGTTTGGAAAAGTTTCTGTTGAACGAGTGCACAATGGTGTTGCGCTCCTCTTTTTCGGCACCTTCGCGGTCCCACATTCCGATGCATGGCCCGCATGCGTTTGCAAAAACTGTCGCACCGATCTTGTCGAAAGTTTCGATGAAACCGTCGCGTTCTATTGTATAACGCACCAGTTCAGAACCGGGTGTTATTGTAAATTCGGATTTGGTCTTCAGGTTTTTATCGGCCACCTGCTTTGCCAGCGATGCAGCGCGGGAAATATCTTCGTAGGATGAATTGGTACAGGAACCAATCAGCCCTACCTGGATTTTCAGCGGCCAGTCGTTTTTAATAGCTGCTTCGCGCATCTTTGAAATTGGCGTCGCCAGGTCCGGAGTGAACGGTCCGTTCAGATGCGGTTCGAGTTCCGACAAATTAATCTCGATCACCTGATCGAAGTATTGTTCAGGGTTGGCGTAAACCTCATCATCCCCGGTTAGGTAAGAAGCCATTTGTCTTGCTGCATCGGCAACATCGGCGCGTTCTGTTGAGCGCAGGTAACGATCCATCGAATCGTCATATCCGAACGTCGAAGTGGTGGCACCCACTTCGGCACCCATATTACAAATCGTCGATTTACCGGTACACGACATTGCTTTGGCACCTTCCCCGAAATATTCGATTATCGCGCCGGTTCCGCCTTTTACGGTAAGTAAACCGGACACTTTTAGAATAACGTCTTTTGGAGCTGTCCAGCCTGAGAGTCGGCCGGTTAATTTAACGCCGATTAACTTTGGAAATTTAAGTTCCCATGCCATACCTGACATAACGTCTACAGCATCGGCACCACCAACACCTATGGCAATCATACCGAGCCCGCCCGCGTTTACCGTATGCGAATCGGTACCGATCATCATTCCGCCTGGGAACGCATAATTCTCTAAGACAACCTGGTGGATGATCCCCGCTCCCGGCTTCCAGAAACCGATTCCATATTTATTTGATACTGACGAAAGAAATTCGAACACTTCATTGCTTTGCTCCTTTGCACGCTTAAGATCGCTTTTCGCGTCGATCTTCGCCTGTATCAGGTGGTCGCAGTGGACGGTTGTCGGCACGGCTACTTTTGCTTTTCCGGCGTGCATAAACTGCAATAATGCCATTTGCGCGGTGGCATCCTGGCATGCGACACGATCCGGTGCAAAATCAACATAATCTTTTCCACGTTCGAAGGCGCGGGTGGGCATGCCTTCCCACAGGTGCGCATACAGGATCTTTTCAGAAAGTGTCAGCGGCTTTCCAACGAGCTCGCGAGCCTTATCGACTCTTGACGCCATTGTCGCATACACCTGTTTTATCATTTCAATATCAAAAGCCATAACTTTTCGGATTTAAATTCGTAGCACAAATTTACAAAATTAGAAGCGAAATGAAGAATTTTTAATGATATCGATTATTAAAAGAAAAATTACATGCTAAAATAGATTTTTACTGTATTATATCAATAATTTTTCATATTTAACGCCTATATTTTAATTAATCCTTAAAATGGCGGTCGTTTTTTACCGATTCCGAAATTGCTGACCGCGATCGCAGACGGCGAATTGGAAAGAATCTTTCTAAATTAGCAGATGTGGCTACGTCCCGAAGGTCGGTCATCGGTTTTTCGTAGAATATATACAGAAGATAACTACAGATGAATGTTAACATAAAATATGATACCGTAAACAGCAAAAGCCCCGCAGGCGACGCGGAAGAGACCGAAAAGTGGAAACGCATCAACTGCAGAACGAGCCCATAATGTACCAGATACATGGCATACGACAGGACACTGATGTAAATGACGGGTGTTCTGATGTATTCAGCCGTATTTTTCCATTCGGACAGAAACGGAAGGAACATGGCAACCATCAGTGAGGTCAGCGGCAGATAAAAAACATTCCAGAACAACGGGTAGTCCGCGACTCTCAAATCAAACAAACCGATACCTATCGAAATAAAGCCCAGCAGAATAGTTCCTGCAAAAGCGGACAGCACGCGATACCTGCGCCACAACGATGGATATTGACAATATAATACGCTGCATAACACTCCGGTAAAAATCGCGTCCAGCCTGAACACAACTACCGCTTTTAATGAAATATTCCAGAACTGGAGGTCGGAGCTGAGGTTGTTGCTGTGATAAATCGTCCGATTGATAAAAATCAGCAAAATCAAAATTATTACAGTCCACACAAACTGTGACGCGTTGCGGCGCACGAATAAAAGAGACCCGGCAAATAAAGCAACCGGCAGAATTATGTATGCGAATTCCTCGACCGACAAGCTCCACGACTCGGCGAAGAAGGGTCGCATGGTATCGGCAAAGTTTTGCAAAAAGAAAAAATAGCGCCACACATCTTCTACCTGATAACCGATGTACGATGCAACTGCAATATTTAAAAGCAATATTAGGTAGTAATTTGGCAGTGTCCGAAACCAGCGTCTCTTCAGAAACACAAACACCGATTTTCGGCTAAAACTACCCTGGGTAAACATCTGAAACAATATCTTACCGATAAG
The DNA here is from genome assembly GCA_964563275.1 of uncultured Flavobacterium sp. Classification (GTDB taxonomy): domain Bacteria; phylum Bacteroidota; class Bacteroidia; order Flavobacteriales; family Flavobacteriaceae; genus Flavobacterium. The sequence goes on along the minus strand of CAZLWZ010000149.1, from coordinate 1,982 downwards.
AAACCCACTCAGAACGAAGAAAATTTCAACCCCAAGATATCCGGCCAGTCCCATTACACTCATCAGCAACGCGCCAGCGTCCGGAAATATCCAGGCGCAGTGCCCGACCAGTACCAGCATGATTGCCGTTGCACGCATCAGGTCCAGGCCAAAAATACGTTTGTGTTCGTAAAGGAGTTTCAAGAGATGACTGTTATTCGGGGTTAAGCTTTTGCCTTACCTCAGCTAAAATAGTATTTAGGACTGACAATGAACAACAAAATCGTATAGCGGCGTTTGCGGAATTTGCCTAAAAAAACCATTGCCCTTGGGCGCCATGGTATCCGGCCCTGCACTTTACTAATACAGGGAATCGATGATTTTTTCGATTATTATGCCTTCAGCATCGGCTTTGTAATTTTTTACAACACGGTGGCGCAATATTCCGATGGCGACCGCCTTGACATCTTCTATATCGGGTGAGAACTTTCCGTTAAATGCAGCATGTGCTTTGGCTGCCAGTATAAGGTTTTGTGAAGCCCGCGGCCCGGCGCCCCAGTCGATGTAATTTTTAATATAATCATTTGAGAGTGCATTGTCGGGCCGGGTTTTGCTGACCAGCGTCACAGCATATTCTATTACATTATCGGCTACCGGTATTCGTCGTATGAGTTGTTGAAAATCAATTATTTCCTGCGCCGAGAATAGCGGGCTAATCATAGGCTTCAGATCGGATGTCGTGCTTTTTACCACGAGAACCTCCTCGGCAAAAGACGGATAATCAAGTTTTATGGAGAACATAAAACGGTCGAGCTGCGCTTCGGGTAACGGATAGGTGCCCTCCTGCTCTATCGGGTTTTGGGTAGCGAGAACGAAGTACGGCAGCGACAGTTTGTAGTTATGTCCGGCAATTGTGACTGCGCGTTCCTGCATCGCCTCGAGAAGCGCCGCCTGTGTCTTTGGCGGGGTACGGTTTATTTCGTCGGCAAGGATAATGTTCGAGAAAATTGGTCCTTTGATAAACTTAAACTGACGGTTCTCGTCGAGAATTTCACTTCCGAGGATATCCGACGGCATCAGGTCGGGTGTGAACTGAATCCGTTTAAAGTCGAGTCCGAGCGCCTGAGCGATTGTATTGACCATTAAGGTTTTCGCAAGTCCCGGCACACCCACCAGCAATGCGTGGCCACCTGAGAAAATGCTCAAAAGGATCTGGTCGACCACGGCCTCCTGGCCCACGATGATCTTCGAAATCTCTAATTTAAGCTCTTTTCTTTTCTGAACCAGATTCTGTACTGCTGTAACGTCGGACATAATTTCGATTTTTAATTTTGCAAGGTCTTTATAGGTGCGCCCGGTGTGGCTCTTAGCCCCGGTCGCGCCGGTACCCTTTTTGAAAAAAAGGTAAAGGCAAGAACGGGACCCAGCCTGGCTTTACCAGCCCAAGCCGTAGTGCTCCTGAAACTATTTTTTCAACCAGTTATTTGTAAACTCGCAGTTTCGGTACTCACCATTGATCTTGATATAGGTCTCTTTAATTTTCTCATCGGACCATTTTGCAATTTCATTGATCTGCTTTTCCTTTAGCGCGAGGTTTTTAATTTTGATATAATCCTGTGAGTAATCGGCTACATGCTCATCATAACGGTTAATAACCGTCAGCAATTTGTAACGCTTCTTGCCCGATTGATCTTCGTCCATAATTGGCATCGATACCTCGCGGTCTTTCAGATTCACCAACTGGCTGTAAAGTTTCGGATCCATCTTCGTAAGCTCGAACCGCGTGTCCATCGTTCGCGGATTGATCAGAATCCCTCCATTGGCTTTGGTTTCTTTTTCATCCGACATTTGCCTTGCGGCTTCTTCAAAAGTGATGGTCCCTTCCTCGATCGTTTTCTTGATCAACAGGGCTTTCTCCCGGGCTTCAACCAGTGCTTCGTTAGTAACCTTAGGAGCTAATAATATGTGGCGCAGCTCGATCTCCTGACCGCGGATCTTTTCGA
>CAZLWZ010000148.1:0-5231 GCA_964563275.1 uncultured Flavobacterium sp. | reverse complement strand
CTTCATGCCTTTGTCGTTGGTCGCGTTCCAGAGCCTTGTGGCAAGAACCCTTCCGGTAGATTCGGCCATCACGTTGGCGTACATGTCAGCAGCAAGATTTCCGCTGCCAACAACCCACGATCCGTTAAAAGGAACGCCGTTACTGTCAGCGGCGAGCGCCGCCATTCCGGCTGAAAGGTAGTGTCGTGGGTTCGCTCCACCCATAATGGCTTCCAGTATCGGACTGTCGGCGGCCATTTCGTCTTTAAAAGTGCTTGACGCAGGCTCCAGGTTCAGTGCGACGGCAGTAGCCAGCATTTCAATGTGGGCCAGTTCTTCGGTTCCGGTTTCCATCAGCATGTCACGGTACTTAACCGGGCCCCTGTTCCCCCAGGCCTGAAATAAGTACTGAAGACAAACTCGGATTTCGCCCTCAATACCACCGATGGCTTGTTGCAGCAATTTTGCAAACATCGGATCTGGCTTGTCAACTTTCACTTCGTACTGTAGTTTTGAATCGTGGTAAAACATAATATTGAGTTTTATAAGTTAATAATCTGCAGGTTGTAAAATGACAAAAAATCGATGAGCCGCACTTGCACGATTACAGGCGAATCTTTGTACAATTCTCGAATTGAGGATATTTGTATATACAGGTGTTAAATTATAGCTAACAGTATTCATATTTAATTTATAACATTTAGTTTTGTGTGCAAATTAACGGCCTGGCCGTACCGCACTATTATGAAAATCAAATATATCGTCTACGCTCTGTTGATAGCTGGCCTCGTAGGTTTAATTTCTTATCGGATAATGGGCAATTCTGAAAATGCCGAAGCAGCAAAACCGGGTGCGAAACAGCCGCCGACAGTCGTAGGAATGGTGCTGCAACCTCAGGAATTTGCGAATTCTCTTTCATTGTCTGGTTCGTTGGAAGCCAATGAACAAATTGAACTGCGCAGTGAAATTTCTGGCGTTGTTGAAGAAATCAACTTTAAGGAAGGAAGCAAGGTTAGCAAAGGACAAATCCTGTTGCGTGTCAACGACCTGGAGATGCGTGCACAGCTGGCGAAGGCACAAACCGCTCAGAGCCTTGCCGCCGAGAATGAGCGTCGCGCTAAATTACTTCTTGAGAAACAGGCCATCAGCGAGCAGGAATATGATATTGCCAATGCCGATCTTCAGTCGGCGAAAGCCGAAGCGCAGTTGATTCGTGCACAACTTGCCAAAGCCACAGTTCGCGCGCCGTTTTCGGGAACCATCGGCTTGCGCTACATATCGCAAGGCACCTATGTGACGCCTACAACGCCAATCGCAAACCTCGTTAATACCAATCAGCTTAAAATAACTTTTTCGATACCCGAGAAATATGCGTCACAGATGAAGGTCAACAGTACATTAACCTTCACCACCGCCGGTTCACGCGAAGAATATTCGGCTAAAATATACGCTATCGAACCCGAAGTTGAAGTAGCGACAAGAACCCTTAAAATGCGCGCTATAGCCGAAAATCCTGAAGGCAAACTATACCCCGGGACCTACGCCAACGTTACGTTACCGCTCCAAACAATCAATGATGCACTGTTGGTTCCCAGCGAAGCGCTGATCCCAATCCAGAATGGTAAAATGATTTTTGTAAAAGAAAACGGCAAAGCTAAAGAAGTTGTCGTCGAAACCGGCGCGCGTACCGAAGCCGATGTCCATGTACTATCGGGATTAAAAGTCGGCGACACCATACTTACATCCGGAGTCATGTCGCTGCGCAACGGCGCCCCGGTAAAAGTCGAGTTGAAACAGAACGTTTCAAAAATATAATATGAGTTTATCTACCTTAAGCATTCGCCGACCTGTCCTGACCATTGTAATGAATATTGCGATTGTGCTGTTTGGGATCATCGGCTATACCTATCTCGGTATACGGGAATTCCCGTCGATTGATCCGGCACAAATTTCTGTCCGCACCAATTACTCGGGAGCCAATGCCGACATTATAGAATCGCAAATCACCGAGCCGCTGGAAAAAGCGATCAATTCGATCGACGGTATCAGGAATATTACGTCGTCGAGCAATCAGGGGTCCAGCAATATATCGATTGAATTTAACCTCGATAAAGATCTCGAAGCTGCTGCAAACGATGTACGTGATAAAGTTTCGCAGGCTGTCCGAAGCCTTCCCCAGGATATTGATGCCCCGCCGGTGGTTTCTAAAGCCGATGCTGATTCACAGGCGATTATTACCATGACGGTACAGAGCGACAATAAAAATGTACTCGAGCTCTCGGATTATGCCGACAACGTGCTGGCGCCGCGTTTGCAAACAATCCCCGGGGTTAGTAGCGTCCAGATATGGGGTCAGCGAAAATATGCGATGCGGCTGTGGATCGACCCAGTGAGGCTGGCATCGTACGGTCTTACAGTTGCCGATGTTCGAAACGCGCTGAATGCACAAAACGTGGAGCTTCCATCGGGCAAACTTACGGGTGCGAATACCGAACTGACCGTAAAAACAATTGGTAATTTATCTACTGAAGAAGAATTCAACAATATCATTATACGCGCCGACAACGAAAAGGTGGTCAGGCTGATCGATGTGGGAAAGGCGGCTCTCGAAGCTGAAAATCTTGAAACAAAATTGAGTGATTCGGGACAGCCAATGGTTGGACTCGCGATAATTCCGCAACCGGGCACCAACTACCTTGATATTGCCGATGCCTTCTACGAGCAGTTTGACCAGCTTCAGAGTGACCTGCCAGCCGATTTTAAACTGAATATCGCAATCGACAATACCGTTTTCGTTAAACGCGCCGTGATTGAAGTGGTCGAAACGTTGATTATCGCTGTTATTCTTGTAATTCTGGTTATCTATGTATTCTTCAGGAACTGGGCAATTGCATTTAGGCCGCTGATAGATATTCCTGTATCACTTATTGCTACGTTCTTTATCATGTGGCTTCTTGGCTTTTCTATAAATGTTCTTACGCTTCTGGCTATTGTTTTGGCGACGGGCCTCGTTGTGGACGACGGTATTGTTGTCACCGAAAATATTTATAAAAAAGTTGAGGAAGGAATGACACCGATCGAGGCTGCCATCAAAGGATCAAATGAGATCTTTTTTGCAGTCATTTCAATTTCGGTAACACTCGCTGCTGTATTCCTGCCGGTGATTTTCCTCGAAGGTTTCGTAGGACGATTGTTCCGGGAATTTGGTGTGGTGATTGGTGCGGCAGTTTTGATTTCAGCCTTTGTGGCATTGACGCTGACGCCGATGCTGAATGCGTATCTGATAAAGCCAGGCGGTCAGAAGAAGACTAAATTCTACAATTTCACCGAAAAATATTTCGTTAAAATGAACAACAGCTACGCCGAGTCGCTGCGTAGTTTTATGAAGAAAAAGTGGCTCAGTTTTCCAATTCTGCTGGTTTGTCTTGGCTTGATCGTGTTATTTTACAGCGTGCTGCAAAAAGAAACCGCTCCCTATGATGACCGAAGTTTTATCAGCGTGAATGTTACCGCCCCTGAAGGTGCGACATACGAATACATGGACCGGTTTATGACCGAGCTGACCGAGCTGATCAACGATTCGATTCCGGAGAAAAAAGTCAGTCTCATAATAACATCTCCAGGTTGGGGCGCTTCATCGGTCAACAGTGGCCGCGCGAGGATTGCTCTTGTGGAGCCCGGTGAACGGGAGCGGTCGCAGGCAGAGATTGCGGCCGATTTGTCACGGTGGACCAAACAATATCCGAACGCGAAAACCAGTGTTTCCGAGACGCCGACGATTTCAGTGAACCGTCGTGGCGGATTGCCGATTCAATATATTATTCAGGCGCAAAACTTTGAAAAGCTGGAGGAGAAGATTCCGCTTTTTATGGAAGAAGCCTCACAGGATCCAACATTCTCTATAACAGATGTGAATCTAAAGTTTAACAAACCGGAAGTGTATGTAAACATCGACCGAGAAAAAGCCGAAAGCCTTGGCGTATCGGTGCTTGATATTGCGCAAACGCTTCAGCTGTCTTTCAGTGGCCAACGCTTTGGATATTTCATGATGAACGGAAAGCAATATCAGGTGATGGGTCAGTTTGATGAAAAAGACCGCAACGCACCGACGGATTTGACCACAATGTTTGTCAAAAACAATCAAGGCCAACTGATTCAGCTCGATAACGTGGTAACCATCGAAGAGCAAAGCAGCCCACCGCAATTATATCATAATAACCGATATATGTCGGCGACAGTTTCTGCCGGTCTGGCTCCGGGAAAAAGTATCGGTGACGGAATTGAAGCCATGGAACGTATCAAAGAAAAAGTGCTGGACGACACTTTTACGACTGACCTGGGCGGTGAATCGCGCGATTTCGTGGAAAGCAGCTCAAATACGATGTTCGCCTTCGCACTGGCATTACTGCTGATTTTCCTGATCCTGGCTGCGCAGTTTGAGAGTTTCATCGATCCGCTTATAATAATACTGACAGTTCCGATGGCCGTAGCCGGGGCACTTTTTTCACTTTGGCTTTTTGGACAGACATGGAATATCTTTAGCCAAATCGGTACAATTATGCTAATCGGCCTGGTGACGAAGAATGGTATTTTAATAGTCGAATTTGCCAACCAATTACGGGAACAGGGAAAGCCTAAGCTTGAAGCAGTTCTGGAAGCCTCGGAATCGCGTTTACGGCCTATATTAATGACGAGTTTAACGATTGCGCTCGGTGCACTTCCTATCGCCTTATCACTTGGTGCCGCATCGACAAGCCGGATCGGGATGGGAGTTGTAATTATAGGAGGAACGATGTTTTCACTGATACTGACTTTGTTCATTATTCCGGCTGTTTACATGATGTGGTCGCGTGAAAAGAAGCACCGGCCTGAATTCGACAACATCGAACAATATGAAAATGAATAATCTGCGATACATCCTGCTGTCAATCCTTGTTTGCACTACTGCTGCCGGACAGGAACTGCTGACGATAGAGGAAGCAGTGGCCCACGCCTTGCAAAATAATTATCAGATCCAGATTGCTGCCAATGAATTGCTGGCAGATGAAACCGGTGTTAGTCCGGGAATGGCGGGCATGCTGCCGCGTGTATCGGCTAACTTTGATGATAACAACAGTATTCAAAACAGTTCGCAGACAAGGGCAAACGGCGAAGTACTGGAACTTGACAATGCGAGGAATATAAATATCGGCTATGGAGTGGCCCTCGACTGGACCATTTTTCCGGGCAATTTCGTCAAGCTTCTAAGCGGA
>CAZLWZ010000147.1:2313-5244 GCA_964563275.1 uncultured Flavobacterium sp. | reverse complement strand
GTCAGGGGAAAGTCCAGACGCACCCTTATACCGCGCCTGCCCGAATTATTGACGGTAAGGTATTTTATACCGATGACATATAAAATATCGTCAATACAGTAAACCTCATTTCCACGCCATTTAATCTTGTTTTTATACCTGGTTTCCTCTGTATTAAATAGTGAATGCGCTCTTCAAATCCAATAAAATATACTACTTACGTACATCACGCGTTAAAATACAGATGAAAAAGCAGGAATACGCAATTGTTGATATTGAAACTACGGGTGGCAATGCCGGTGGCAGCCGAATTACCGAAATTGCCATCATAATTCACGATGGCCAGGAGGTCATTGAGCGTTGGGAGACATTGATAAACCCACAAAAAAATATTCCGCTTCCTATTTTTGCACTTACGGGAATCAACAACGAAATGGTTCGCGATGCACCGGTTTTCGACGATGTTGCCGATAAAATATTTCAACTTCTTAGCGATAGAATATTTGTAGCACACAATGTAAATTTCGATTACTCATTTGTCCGGCACCAACTTGGCGAAGCAGGATATAAATGGACCGCCCGCAAGCTATGCACCGTTCGCGCAGCACGAAAAATCGCTCCCGGATTCAGTTCTTATAGCCTTGGAAACCTGTGCAGGACACTCGGCATCCCATTAGAAAACAGACATCGTGCCGGCGGTGATGCCGATGCTACTGCAATTTTATTTTCATGGCTTGTCGAAAAGGACCACCACGGTCACATTGACAAAATGATAAAGAAGACCGCGCAGGACCAGCGGCTGCCTCCGAATCTTCCTCCATCCGACTTTGAACAGTTGCCCGAAACGCCCGGCGTTTATTACTTTTATAACGAAGTAAAAAAAGTGGTGTACGTGGGAAAAGCAGTGAACATAAAAAAACGGGTAGCCTCGCACTTTAGCGGAAACAATGTCAGTGTACAGCGGCAGAATTTCCTGCGCGATATCCACGGAATCTCTTTCGAGATATGCGGCACCGAACTGATGTCGCTATTGCTTGAATGTTCGGAAATCAGAAAATTATGGCCAACGTATAATCGTGCACTAAAACGCTTTGAACCTAAATTTGGTCTGTATGAATATGAAGCGCGCAGCGGATACAGATACCTGGCGATTGGAAAGGTGGCAAAGCTGCAAAATTGTATCAAATCTTTTGATACCGAATACGAGGGAGTAAATGTACTTCGGGCACTCGCTGAAGAGTTCAATATCGACCATAGGTTCTGCAAATATGGATCGCAGTTACCTGGTGACTTTTTAAAGATCACCGACGTTACAGCCCTTCCGGATCTGGATGAGCACAATATGCAGGTTCAGATTGCACTCGATTCGCTTCTGCAAAACCGTCCCAGTTTCGCTATAATCGACAAAGGGCGATCAATTGATGAGCGAAGCTGCATTTGGGTAGAAAACGGCGAGTTTTATGGAATGGGTTACATTGGTACCGATGTTACTATATCAGAACCATCGGAAATAAAAAATTATATCTCGCGTTACCGCAGCAATCAATACAGCATGCAGTTGATTCACAACTACGCCAAAAAACATCCGGGAAAAGTTCGACGCTATGCATTGCCGCCCCACGAATACGTTGATGAATCCCCTGATGGCGTGGCGTGGAATTAATGCAAAAACCCGGAGTAGAATATTTTTATTTTTAAACTGTCAGTTTTTTTATCTTTATTTGGAATTCAAAGCTTAGTTGAAGCATCTCAATAAATTGATAATATGGAGAATAAAATCCTTTTTTCTGAACAGCAGAAATTTCGGCAATGGTGGGTACTGCTAATTTTTATAGCGATCAATGCCGTTTTTCTTTCGGGAGTGTACGTGCAGGTGATTCTAGGGCAACAGTTCGGCGACAGGCCTATGGGCGACGGCGGACTGATCATCACCACATTCGTAATTCTTATACTGACTTTAACGTTTCTGAACTTCCGTCTCGACACAATTATAAAAAGCGATGGAATCTATGTCCGGTTTTTTCCGATCCACATCAGGTACAAACACTATGGTTGGGAATCACTGCAAAAGTGTTATGTACGAAAATATTCACCCGTTACACAATACGGGGGCTGGGGCCTTCGCTTCGGCTTTTTTGGCAACGGGAATGCTTATAATGTTTCGGGCGATGATGGGCTGCAACTTGAATTTGGCACCAATAAAAAGTTGCTCATCGGCACCAACAAACCAGAGGAATTGAGAACGGTATTGGAGGAGCTTGGGCAATTGAAGTCATAAAGCGTAGTGCCCTAAAATTTTATGCAAAATATTTCGAAGAAAGATATTTCGTCCGTAAAATAAGTTGAAATGAAAAACCTTCTGCCACAACAACAAGACCAATTGCTTGAGATTTTAAAAGTCCGGTTTGAAAAAAATGTGGATCGGCATCCCGGTATTGAATGGAATAAAGTGCAGGCACAGCTTGTAAAAAATCCGCAGAAATTATGTTCAATAAACGAAATGGAGCGAACCGGGGGCGAACCCGATGTGGTGGCCTATGGCGATGATCCAGGACAAATTTGGTTCTTTGATTGCTCAGCGGAGAGTCCGCCAGGTCGCAGAAGCATATGCTTTGACCGTGAAGGTCAGGACTCGCGGAAGGAACACAAACCGCATAACAATGCTGTCGATATGGCTTCCGAAATGGGCGTTGAAATTCTAACTGAAGCGCAGTATCGCATGCTGCAGAACTTTGGCCCTTTTGACACTAAAACCTCGAGCTGGCTACAGACACCGGCTGCCATCAGAAAACTTGGCAGCGCTATATTTGGTGATTTCCGCTACGGCTCCGTATTCATATATCACAATGGCGCACAGTCATATTACGCAGCCAGAGGATTCCGGGCATTACTGATGGTATAACCGATTTAATTATTATCGAAATGAAAAATCTCACATTACATGCGAACGGA
>CAZLWZ010000147.1:0-2303 GCA_964563275.1 uncultured Flavobacterium sp. | reverse complement strand
GCATTGGCTACTTGAATTAAGGAAGAATTATAATGCCGCCGTTGTTGAAATTAAGAAATCCAACTATAGTGCATCAGAAAAACAGCGGCTTCTGGCGGAGCTAAGAGTGCGCTTTGTAGACAATCGTAATAATAGTAAGCATCGCTTATTTTAATAATCGCTGCGACTGTGTCGAAATAAAAAGCGACAGGTTAAACCTGCCGCCTTGTTCAAGGAAAGTGCAATACCACGAGCACATCCCTGTCTCTACTTCTTTATGCTCCAAAGATACTTTTGGAGAATCTTTCAAAAATAGGGGAAACCCTATTGCCTCTAAGGTTTTACACTTATTGCCTGATATGCAAAAATTTTTATATTGCGACCGCGGATAGAACATCCAACTAATCAAACATTTAAAAAGAAATCACAATGAGGAAAAGTGGAAATGACCCTGAAAATTGCCCCAGTATTTATACAATAGATACATCGCGAATCCCGCCTGAATACCTTAGCAGCTGGATCAAGGATAACACTCCCTATTTTGCATCACCGGCCATAGGCACAAGACAGGATATTGACGTGTTGCTGATACCCGAAGATGATGTGGCGACCTGGCTCCACGAAAATCAACTGTTTATTGTTTATGATGTCACGTATGGTTGTATCGAATGCATGCATACGATTGATGATGTAGATGAAATCGAAATCGTTGAACTTGCACCATCATTAGACACCATGACTTTCTTCGATTTGATTAAAGAAATTGAAGATTTGGGTGGGGACTTTCAATTTCCTAACTATAACGGTTTTCTCAAAATATCTGTAGATATAAATCAAATTCTGACCTATTCATTCGTAACAGAATTTAACAAGGATTTAAATTGTTTTTCCATACCGTTTTTTCATAGTATTTTGCACAACAATTCCAATGTTAGCACCGATGCCGAAATTATTTTAAAATGCCCGGAAGATGGTCGGTTCGAAGGAAAGAAAATAACGATAACGGTGAAGACGCTTCAGGGCTTTATAAAGAATTATGATTTTTCACAGGTTCCTGTATAACCGACGCAAAGGGTTAATTGTATTTTAAATACCTTTCCCGCCTCAATGACACCAGCAGATGACTGAAAAATTGTTGCAATACACCAACCTTACACAGGTCTTGGTGTTTATAACATTCCTCACGGTACTTTTCAAATATAACCGAAGCAATACAATTGACCGGATTTTACTGATGATTCTGGTGGTGAGCCTGTGGAATGAAATTGTGACATATCTGTTGCTGATCATGAACGGAATCACCTCGGTAATGTACACGATCAATGTGACACTACACCATTGCCTATGGCTGTTTCTGTTGTCAAAAATCGCTCATTTTCGATCGGTTATAATGTATGTGATGGCAGGATATATCGCCTTTGCTGTCTTTAACATCACCTTGATTGAAGGACGCAACGTGTTCAATTACAACACTTTTATAGCCGGAGCCATGGCATACCTGACGTTCTTTCTTATTGAAAGTTTTCACCAACTCAAGCAAGAGAACCTGCACTTTTTTACTCATAGAAACTATCTTTTGTTATGCGCTCCGTTGCTGCTTTTCATCTGCCTGAGTTTTATCTTTGGATTTAAGAGCACCACTCTATCAAACTCGGTTGTTTTCGGCACGATGCCACTTTACACAGCTATAGGATATTTTGCCAATTTGGTTTATTACACCATAATTATCGCTTACATTTTGCGACCAAAAACTCATAGTAATGGAATCTAATATTGCTTTTGGAATACTTACTGCCGCTCTGTTCATCAGCCTGGTCGTGCTGTTTTGTATCCTGCTCGTTAAGTTGTACATCAATAAAATAAAAACCTATACCAGAGTTATTTACGAGAAAGATCTGAGTTTTCAAAAAACGTTGAACACAACCATCATTGAAACGCAGGAATAGGTTCTGACGAATATTTCGCAAGACCTTCATGATGATGCGGGCCAACAACTGACTTATATCAATTTCCAACTTGAAAATATTAAGCTGAGTTCACCCGACCTTCAACAGATGCTGGCGCCGGTATCGGAATCGCTTTCCAACTTATCTCAGTCGGTGCGGCGGATCAGCCACTCGTTGAACAACCACCTGATAATGCAGCAGGATCTGCTTAAATCAATTAAAGCCGAAGCAGAAAGGTTGAACAGCAATGATGAACTTACAGTCTCTTTCGACATGAAGGGAAGCGAACGGATAATTGATGCAAATCAACAAATCATGATTTACCGTATCTTTCAGGAAATAATTAATAATATTTTAAAACACGCAAAAGCTAACGCC
>CAZLWZ010000146.1:0-5265 GCA_964563275.1 uncultured Flavobacterium sp. | reverse complement strand
ATGTTGTTTCAGTTCATTCCGAATATACCGATGCGGATAACGTCGCCGACAAGTTGCGGGATATCGACGGAATTCTTGTGGCACCCGGTTTTGGAGAACGGGGAATTGAAGGAAAGATAGAAACTGTACGTTATGCCCGTGAGAACAACATTCCCTTTTTTGGGATCTGTCTCGGAATGCAGATGGCAGTCATTGAATATGCACGAAATGTGCTCGGGTTCCCTGATGCGAATTCAACCGAAATGAACGAAGGCACTTCTCATGCCGTCATCGACTTGATGGAAGAACAGAAGAACGTCACCGAAAAAGGAGGCACTATGCGTTTAGGTGCATGGAACTGTGATGTAAAAGAAGGCACATTGGCACATAGAATTTACGGCGAGACTAAAATCCTGGAACGCCACCGCCACCGCTATGAGTATAATAGTGATTATTCCGAAGCTTTTGAAAATGCGGGATTAAAATCATCTGGAATTAATCCCGAAACCGGGCTGGTCGAGATCGTTGAAATTGAAGACCACCCATTCTTTTTAGGCGTGCAGTACCATCCCGAATATAAGAGTACGGTCGCAAATCCGCATCCGCTTTTCGTCAGCTTTGTAGAGGCGACGGTAAAATCTAAAATTGATAATTATTAAGCAGCAATAGTTGCCATAAACACATGGAAGAAAAGAAATTAGATCTGAATACGATCATCGGCTTTGTATTGATTTTTGGGATTATACTGTGGGTGATGTACCGCAATAGTCCGACAGAAGCTGAAATTGCGGCTGAGAAAGCACAACAGGAGCAGGTCGAGAAGGCAAAGGAGGCAAATCAGGCTGAAGCCGACATAGTACCGATTACTGACGGCATCGCATCGGATTCTTTGAGAATGACGCAGCTGAAAAGTACATTGGGAAGTTTCGCTTATTCGGCGTCACTTCCATCGGCAGAAGAAAATTACACGACTCTTGAAAATGATCTTGTAAAACTGACGATATCAAATAAAGGCGGCTACATACAAGAAGCCGTTTTAAAAGGTTTTGAGAGAATTCATAAAGGATCAGGCGACCTTGTGACTCTAATCAAAAATAATAACGCCAACCTAAATCTGAGAATTCAGACCAGTGATAACCGTACGCTCGACACCAAAAACCTGTTCTTTGAGCCGACGCTGACAAAGGTGGGCGAGAATCAGGTGCTTTCGATGCGGCTTAAGGCTGGTCCGATGCAGTTCCTTGAATACCGTTACGTACTGAAGCCGGATGATTATATGTTGGATTTCGATATTCGGTCTGAAGGTTTGGGACAAACATTAAATACTGCAAAGCCGGTCGAACTTGAATGGGATCTAAAGTCTTTTCGAAACGAGAAGAGCGTCTCTTATGAAAACCGCTATACAGAAATTGTCTATGAGTACGAAGGCGGGAAAGATACCTATGTAAATCAGGGAGATGACGAGCGCGAGACAGGAATAGACGTGACGTACGTCGCTTACAAGCAGCATTTTTTCACTTCGATACTGCTAAGTGATAAACCCCTTGAGTCTGTTGATTTTCAGTCACTTAATCTGGTTGACGACGAGCAGCAGGATACTATTTTTACGAAGCACTTCCGGATGAAAGCACCTCTGGCGTTCAACAGCAGCGGCGATCTGGATTATAAAATGAATTGGTATTACGGCCCGGCCGATTATCAACTATTGAACAGCTACGACCGGAATCTGGACGAGCTTATCCCGCTGGGCTGGGGGATTATCGGGTGGATTAACAAATTTATTTTCGTGCCGCTGTTCGGATTTCTGAGCGATTATATTGCCTACGGAATTGCCATTATAATCTTCACCATTTTGATTAAAATAGCAATGTCGCCAATTACCTACAAGTCGTTCCTTTCGCAGGCGAAGATGAAAGTGCTGCGTCCGGAAATTATGGAGCTAGGTGAAAAGTATAAGAAGGACCCGATGAAAAAGCAGCAGGAGACCATGAAGCTGTATAATAAAGCAGGAGTGAACCCAATGGCTGGATGTATCCCGGCCTTGATACAAATCCCGTTTATGTATGCGTCGTTCCTGTTTTTCCCTTCGGCGTTTGAACTTCGCCAGAAAAGTTTTTTATGGGCCGATGACTTATCGTCTTTTGATGCGGTGCTTCATCTGCCGTTCTACATACCATTTTACGGGAATCACGTGAGTTTGTTCCCGATACTGGCAGCCATAGCGATTTTCTTCTATATGAAAATGACTACAGGCGATCAGGCAATGTCGCAACCGCCGCAGGAAGGCATGCCCGATATGGGAAAAATTATGAAGATCATGATTTATATCTCACCGCTGATGATGTTGTTTTTCTTCAACAATTACGGATCAGGACTGAGTTTGTACAACCTAATATCGAACTTGATAACGATAGGAATTATGATCGTCATTAAGAAATACGTTGTCGATGAAAATGTGATACATGCCAAGATTCAGGAAAACAAGCTGAAGCCAAAGACGCAAAGTAAATTCCAACGCAAAATGCAGGAGATGATGGAGCAGGCGGAAGCGCAAAAAGCCGCGAAAAATAAAAAGTAAGTAACAACATATACAAAGAAGAAGAGCTTCACAACGAAGCTCTTTTTTTTGCTTCACGGTCACCATTATCGCGTCGAAATGATGTGCCGGTATTGCTCTCGTCGATTAAAATTAAGTGAAGTTACTTTTGTACTTTTGCACTCGGTGAAACGAAATAAAACTTCAGGTTTTCAGTTATACCATAAAATAAAAAAAAAATGCAAAGATTTTTGACTCATTGCCACCTTATGATGTTGCTCCTTTTGATCGGTGGCAGCATGATTGCGCAGGAAAAGATTAACCAGTTTGACCAAGACGGCAAGAAGCACGGGGTATGGCAAGGACATTACGAGGAATCAAAAAGACTGCGTTATAAAGGATCTTTTGAACACGGCAAAGAAGTGGGCATTTTTACCTATTACGATGATACAAAATCGGCCAGCGTTGTCGCCACCCGCGAGTTTTCGCCAAAAGATGACTCGGCTTACACGATTTTCTACAACCAAAAAAAGAATAAGATTAGCGAAGGTAAAACCATCGGAAAACTGCACGAAGGTGAATGGATTTATTATCACGAGAATTCTCCTACGGTCATGACACGTGAAAATTATAAGAAGGGAAAGCTGGACGGACTCAGAAGTGTTTATTTTCCTAACGGTAAGATCGCAGAAGAAATTCAGTATAAAAACGGAGTCCGGCACGGTCCTTACAAAAAATATACACCCACCGGCATCGTCTTAGAAGAAACGACCTATAAAAACGGCGAAATGGACGGAAATGCCATTTTTCGAAGTGCCGACGGCAAGATCGCTTCGGAAGGCAAGTTCGTAAACGGATTGAAAAAAGGAATCTGGAAATTTTACGAAGATGGAAAAGTCGTCCGTGAGGAGAAGCATCCGCTAGTTAAGAAGTTTAAAAAATCGCCACCCAAAACAGAATATTAACCGTATTTTTGCAGCTAATTTTGTGATGATGAAACGTGTGGTAGTGGGGCTTTCTGGTGGTGTTGATTCCAGTGTTGCGGCGTGGTTGCTGCAACAGCAGGGCTACGAGGTAATCGGACTTTTTATGAAGAACTGGCACGATGACTCGGTTACGATATCAGATGAATGTCCGTGGCTCGAGGATAGCAACGATGCACTTCTTGTCGCACAAAAGCTTGGCATACCGTTCCAGACTGTTGACCTGAGCGAACAATACAAAGAGCGTATCGTAGATTATATGTTCAGCGAATACGAAAAAGGCCGCACGCCAAACCCTGATGTACTTTGCAACCGCGAAATCAAATTCGATGTGTTCATGAAAATTGCGCTAAGCCTCGGTGCCGATTTTGTCGCAACCGGACACTACTGCCGCAAAGATGAGAGTATCGCCGAGGGCAAGCCTGTCTATAGGCTGCTGGCAGGAGCTGACGTTAATAAAGATCAATCTTATTTTTTATGTCAGTTATCGCAGGAACAGCTGTCGAAAGCATTGTTTCCCATTGGAGAACTCACTAAACCCGAAGTCAGGAAGATAGCTTCCGAAATGGAACTCGTCACCGCCGAAAAGAAAGATTCACAAGGTCTGTGTTTCATTGGAAAGGTGCGATTGCCTGAATTTCTTCAGCAAAAACTACAGCCCAAGGAAGGCGTAATTTATCAGATTGACTCTGGGTCTCCGGTTTATTCCGAAACCCCGGAAGGTAGTTCGTCGGAACAAAAACTTGCCGGTGCGGCACGCCATATTGACTACACGCCAGCAATGGGGAAGCCGGTGGGCAAACATTCAGGGGCTCATTATTTCACGATAGGGCAACGGAAAGGTTTAAATGTGGGCGGAACGAAAGAGCCACTGTTTATCATCGGTACCGATGTCGAAACCAACAGCATCTACACCGGGCTGGGGAGCAACCATCCGGGATTGTACAAAAGCGCATTGTTTGTCCATCAGAATGAAATACATTGGATTCGTCCTGATTTGACGATAAGGAGTGGCGAAACAATGACTGTCAGTGCCCGTATCAGATACCGCCAGGCGCTACAGGAAGCTGTGCTGCATCAGTTCGATCATGGGATGTATGTGTCATTTACCGAACCGCAATCAGCTATAACACAAGGGCAATTTGTCGCGTGGTACATTGACGATGAATTAGTTGGATCGGGTGTAATTGCTTAATTTAGTTTTTACAAAATTGGTCGTATGCGAATAATACTACTGTTGCTGGTTTCTTTTTATGCCCAATATGTCTTTTCGCAACAGGACGCGTGGGTGTACTTCAACGACAAGCCGGATGCTGATTTTTATTTTAACAATCCACTGGAGATGTTATCGCAGCGCGCGTTGGACCGTCGGACTGTTCAAAATATTCCGCTGGACATTCTCGACATACCGATTTCTCAAATCTATGTAGATCAGGTAGACGCGACTGCCGTGACAGTAATGGCAAAATCGAAATGGCTAAATGCTGTGCATGTTCGCGGTTCCGCAGACGATATCTATAACCTGGCCGATTTCAGCTTTGTAGCCTCAATCGATTTCGCCGACAATTCGCTGGATATTGCTGACAGAATTTCAATTCCATACATCTCTTCAAGGCCTTCTGCGGTGCAGGCCGATTTTCCATATGGTAATTCGGCGAACCAAATCGAAATGTTGAACGGGCACCTGGTGCACCAGCAGGACTACACAGGAGCAGGAAAGATCATTGCGGTGATGGACGCCGGTTTTCCTCAGGTCGATGTTGCGCA
>CAZLWZ010000145.1:0-5292 GCA_964563275.1 uncultured Flavobacterium sp. | reverse complement strand
ATATTGCCGACCGCTACACAATACGCGAGGAATGCCATCTTTTCCGGACTTACCCCACTCGAAATGGAGAAAAAATTTCCCGAATACTGGAAAAATGACGTCGACGAAGGTGGTAAAAATTTGTATGAAGCCGAATTCCTGTCGGCACACTTAAAATCCCTTGGACTTAATATCAAGCATGATTATTATAAGATCACGAATATGGCAAACGGAAAAAAACTTGCCGAAGGATTTAAAGCATTAAAAGACCATAACCTCGTGGCAATAGTCTATAATTTTATCGACATGATCTCGCACGCGAAAACAGAGATGGATGTCGTAAAGGAACTTGCCGCCGACGATAAAGCTTATCGGTCACTTACGTTGAGTTGGTTTCGCAACTCACCCCTACTCGACATTATTCAGCAGGCTCAGCAAATGGGCTTCAAACTTATCATCACAACCGACCACGGAACCATTAATGTCAAAAATCCGTCGAAAGTAATTGGCGATAAGAATACCAGCCTGAACCTTCGATATAAAACCGGACGAAGCCTTTCGTATGAAGATCGCGATGTTTATGCGGTAAAAGATCCGAAAAAGATAGGTTTGCCAGCGATAAATATGAGCAGTTCGTACATTTTCGCTAAGAACGACTACTTTTTGGCTTATGTTAATAATTACAATCATTATGTTAGCTATTACCGCAACACCTATCAGCATGGTGGTATTTCGCTTGAGGAAATGATTGTTCCGTTTCTGGTCTTTAACCCCCGATAATATGCGCCTTACATTCACGCTCGACGAAATACACATTGCCGCACAACGAGTTATTGAGAACAGTCGCTGTAAAATTGTTCTTTTCAACGGTGAAATGGGCGCCGGAAAAACTACTTTGATTAAAGAAATTGCACGTCAACTCGGAGTCCGTGGCGCAACATCAAGTCCGACATTCTCATTGGTAAATGAATATCATATAAACGACAGTACGATGTTCTACCATTTTGATCTGTATCGGCTTCGGAGTGAATCGGAAGCACTCGATATCGGGATTGAAGATTATCTGTTTTCCGGGCATTGGTGCTTGATCGAATGGCCAGAAAAAGTCCCGAACCTGATTCCGGAAGCGCATACGGTGGTGAATCTGCACATCATGTCCGACGATAAACGATCTATCGACATCCTGTAGCAAAGTTGTCAGGTACAAATATCTTTCGGATGTCATTTTTTTTTCTAATTTAGACAGATAATTCACACTTAAGATATGTCGCTATCGCCTTTTACAAAGCAGCAACTTATTCCGCAGGAAGAAACGCTTGAAGTCGCCCGCCACAGAAGCGAATTATTTATAGGTGTGCCCAAAGAGACCAGCTTTCAGGAACGACGGATTTGTTTGACTCCTGACGCTGTCACCTCATTGGTTTCTCACGGGCACCGTGTAATGATTGAAGCCGGCGCCGGTTTAAACGCGAGCTACTGCGATAAGGAATACAGCGATGCCGGTGCGGAAATTACGTCGGATACAAAGAAAGTCTTTAGCTGCCCTATTATATTAAAAGTCGAACCGCTATCGCTCGATGAGATCAAACTCATCAACACCGGCGCGATAGTACTGTCGGCGATTCAGATAAAAACCCGGGAAAGATCCTATTTTGAAGCGCTGACCAAAAAGAAAGTCACCGCTCTGGCATTTGAATATATCAAAGATGAAGATGGCACTTACCCTGCCGTAAAATCTTTAAGTGAAATTGCAGGGACTGCCTCCGTACTTATTGCGGCTGAACTTATGGTCAATAACAAACATGGTAAGGGCTTACTCTTCGGAAATATCACCGGTGTTCCGCCTACTGAAGTTGTTATTCTGGGAGCAGGAACTGTGGGTGAGTTTGCAGTTCGCGCGGCACTCGGACTTGGCGCAAGTGTCAAAGTGTTCGACAATTCGATTACAAAGCTCCGAAGACTTCAAAACAATCTGAAACAATGCATTTATACCTCAACAATCCAGCCTAAATCGCTCTTGAAGGCTTTGCGCCGATGTGATGTCGCTATCGGGGCCATGCGGGGTAAAGAACGTTGTCCGGTAGTCGTAACCGAAACCATGGTAGAACATATGAAACGCGGTGCGGTGATCGTCGATGTGAGCATCGATACCGGCGGCTGCTTTGAAACCTCTGAAGTCACTACGCATGAAAAGCCTACATATGTTAAGCACAACGTAATCCACTACTGCGTCCCTAATATCCCTTCTCGATATTGTAAATCAGCTTCTCTTTCGCTAAGCAATATTCTGACGCCAAATCTACTGCAAATTGCCGAAGATGGCGGAATTGAAAGTGCCATCAGGATCAACAAAGGGCTGCGTAACGGCGTGTACATGTACCATGGGATCCTAACCAATAAAGCGATCGGTGACTGGTTTGATTTAAACAACAGTGACATTAATTTAATTGTGTTTTAACTGCTGTTGACGTACCTTTGCCGAAAATTAATAAATGAAATTGTATCAGCGTTTTGCGTATTATCTCGTGGGTTTGGTAATGGGATGTTTTTTGGTAGCAATGGTATGGAGCGGTAAAGACACTCGCTGCAACTATTTCCCCAATGCCCGAGTTTTAAATGATTTGCGGACCAAGCCGTTTTACTATTCCAAAGAGGCATCTGCAGTGCTGGCACAAAAGTGGATCGATACTTCAGACATTAAAAACACGTTGACCTACGGCGACGTTGACTTCGATAACAGCAACATAAAGGTTGGCAACGCAAAACGATATACGATCGAAGGCAAGACGAAGCAGGATCTGCCAATTGTCCTGACTGTCTTAAACTACGCAAACAGAGCCGAACTTGAAACAATTAAGAAATTAGATTAGAAGCGTGAAATAACTGATTAAAAGTCGATACGGAAGTGTCGGCTTTTTTTATGCGCAGTCAGCGAAAAAGAAATGTGATAAAAAATACGCCAAATTATATAAAATTCTTGTTTTTCATTTAACCAGATTTGTAAAGTACGCCAGCATTATTAGCTATGATCAGCGTTGCTCGAAGGAAGGCCCTTTTACAAACGCAATCTGAAAAATAAAAGCGAATGAAACAACAATACGAGAAGCCAGAAATCTGGGCGGGTATTGAGTGCACCATTAACAGACTGCAATCAGGGTATCAGGACCAACTCTCATTCAGCGGTCATTATCACAGAGACAATGATCTCGACTTGGTTGCTGACCTTGGAATTACAACCTTACGCTATCCCGTCCTTTGGGAGAAGCACCAGCCGGCGAAGGACTGCAATATTGATTTTTCGTGGGCGTC
This sequence comes from uncultured Flavobacterium sp., assembly GCA_964563275.1. GTDB lineage: Bacteria > Bacteroidota > Bacteroidia > Flavobacteriales > Flavobacteriaceae > Flavobacterium. The sequence continues at coordinate 2,004 of CAZLWZ010000145.1, read as the reverse complement.
TCAACAACTGGAACGACTGCGGGCACGAAACATTAATCCGATAGTCGGTTTGGTTCATCATGGTTCTGGACCCGAATTTACAGATTTACTTGATCCGGCGTTTCCCGAAAAATTAGCCGCGTATGCATCGCAGGTTGCGAATAAGTTTCCGTGGGTCGAAATGTATACTCCGGTAAATGAACCCTTGACAACGGCACGTTTCTCCGGTTTGTACGGGCATTGGTACCCGCACGAGCGCAATGACGTCAGTTTTGTAAAAATGCTCATCAACCAGCTTAAAGCCGTCGTATTGTCAATGCGTGCGATTCGAAAAATCAACCCGAAAGCTATTTTGGTGCAGACTGAAGATCTTGGCAAAACCTATAGTACGCCGTTGCTGCAATATCAGGCAATAATGGAAAATCACCGTCGGTTTTTAACACAAGATATTCTTTGTGGCATTTTCGACGAAACACACCCGCTGTGGAACTACTTTCTGAACCTGGGCATCGATACTGATACTATGCAGTTTTTTATTGACAATCCGTGCCCACCCGATATTTTGGGTGTCAATTATTACTGTACATCCGAAAGGTTTCTCGATGAGCATCAGCAACTTTACCCGGCATCCCGGCATGGTGGAAACTCGATACACTGCTACGCCGATGTTGAAGCCGTACGGGTTAAATTTGACGAACCTCATGGTTTTCCTGTACTTCTGCGCGAGATATGGGACCGCTACAAAATACCGATTGCCGTTACCGAGGCGCATATGAACTGCTCAAGGGAAGGTCAGTTAAAATGGTTTCAGGAGATCTACGGTCATGCGTGCGCACTCAAAAAAGAAGGTGCCGAGATCAGATCTGTAACCGCGTGGAGTATCTTTGGTGCATACGGATGGAATAAATTGCTGACCTGCCCGTCTATGGAATATGAACGTGGTGCATTCGATGTGAGCTCAGGAACGCCACGTCCTACAGCACTTGCTAATTTGATAAAATCTCTTGCAAACAACCGCGAATGCGAAACCGACCTAAATGCTTTTGACGGCTGGTGGCACCGCGAAGACCGCTACTTTAATCACACACCTGAACGTTCGGCTAAAAGCAGCAATCGCCGCCCGGTTCTGATTTTTGGCAAAACCGGAACCCTTGGGAATGCCTTCGCGCGAGCCTGCAATGCCCGGAATATCCTTTGCGTTCTCATCGGTCGCGATGACGCCGACATCTGCGACTCCGAAGCTGTCCTGGCTATTATCGACAGATATAAACCTTGGGCCATCATAAATGCCGCAGGATTTGTCAGGGTTGATGATGCCGAAATGGAATCGGAGAAATGTTATCGCGAAAACACAAAAGGCCCGACTATACTGGCGGCCGCTTGTCAAGCGCATCATATTAAGCTGGTGACCTTTTCATCTGACCTTGTTTTCGACGGAAAAAAGTGCAGTCCGTATATTGAATCCGATGCTGTCAATCCGCTTAACGTCTATGGTAAGAGTAAAGCCAAGGCCGAAGAAAAAGTTTTAAAAACAAACCCTGCTTGCCTGATGATAAGAACCAGTGCTTTCTTCAGTCCGCACGACAACCATAACTTTCTTCATCACGTTCTTGGCACAATTGAAGCGGGACAAACGTTTGTAGCATCTACCGACATTGTTTCACCTACTTATGTGCCACATCTTGCCGATGCGGTACTCGACTTGCTGATCGATAATGAAAACGGTATTTGGCATCTATGTAATAACGAAGCGGTTTCGTGGTATGACTTTGCAAAAATGGCTGCTGTTCGCGCCGGGGCCGATGATTCACTGATAATTGCGGCAGAAGGCAAACAACCTATAAAACCTGTTTATAGTGCTATGACCAGCATCCGCGGCATACTACTTCCTCCCTTACATGTTGCACTTGAAGAATATTTTTCGAATGTGCTTGTAACTAATTCGTAGCGGAAACAGTACTAGTTGACAATAGGTATATGCAATACCACCTTGGTGCCTTGTCCCATCTGACTCTCAACGACCAG
>CAZLWZ010000144.1:0-5292 GCA_964563275.1 uncultured Flavobacterium sp. | reverse complement strand
ATCTCGAAGGAGTGATCAAAGGGTGGAGCGAAATCTTCCCACAGTTCAAGCCCGGCGACTTCACGACTGTTGCTGGTGAGCCTGTAACATATACCGATTTCGGTGCAGGGGTGATATTCATTCCTTCAGGCTTAGGTTACTACAGCCAAAATCAGAGCGCTATTCCGGCATACTCGTCGTTGATTTTCACCATTAAAATGTATGAAGTGACACGGCTCGATCAGGATGGCGATGGCATTCCTTCATGGCTTGAAGATATTAATGGTGATGGGTACATAAGAGTCCTTGATAGCAGCTGGGACAATCCCGATGATACTGATGGGGATCTCGCACCGGATTACCTCGATTTGGATGACGATGGCGATTTTGTGCTGACGCGCGTAGAAACGAGAAGGCCTGCGCCTGAAGGAACAACTCCAACCTATTATCCGTATCAGGGAGCCGCGGTCGATGATCCTGAAACCTTAGATATCGATGAAACGCAAGGTGTACCTAGTTGTGACGGTGATTATCATAACCCCGCGCGATTGCGAAAATATCTCGATCCCAATTGTTAATAATATTGGCCATAAATCTAAAGCTGTCTCTGTAGGCAGCTTTTTTTATGCGATGACATTTTTATTGTCGTGGAAATCGACCGTTTTTCTCTGGAAAACCTTCGAGCTTCCTGCTTTCAGATCCTATAGGCACCATATGGATCACAGAAATTTATCCTCCTGCATTTTCTTAACAATAATTATGAAATTACAGTTATTTTATATAGTTTTATTGGCTTAATGTTAACACATATAAAATTATGAAACAACTTGACAAAAAATTAAAGATTTGGCTTTCAGCAACATTGCTGATGCTATTTGCGACGGCGCACGCGCAATTTCCCGCGCCCTATTGTCCAATTAATTTTACCAGTGCGATAGAACCAATAACACTGGTCAATTTCGGCACCATTAATAATACCAGTCCTGCTGCCCTTGGCGGTACCGCTCATGAAGATTTTACCGCCATGAGCACCACCGTTACTCCTACGGTGCCTTATACGATAACCTTAAAAGGAAATACTGGCGGGCCCTATACCACCTACCTGCGGGTTTTTGTTGACTGGAATCAGGACGGCGACTTAACCGATCCGGGCGAGTCCTATGACATCGGTACTATTGTCAGTTCCACTGGCGTGGATGACATAGAATTAAGCGGGATAATAACTCCACCCGCCGATGCGCTAGCTGGTTCCACGAGGATGCGTGTAACTAAAAAATTCAGTGCCTACGTTGCCGATCCATGCCAAAGCACCTCTTCAGGATATGGCCAGGCTGAAGATTATACCTTAAATGTAACCGCACCACCATCGTGCTTGCCACCAACGGCGATTGCCTCTTCTGATGTTACTCCAAGTGGAGCGACAATTTCATGGACCGCACCTGCGACGACGCCGGATGAGTACGAATATTATATTTCTGCGACAAATACTGCTCCAGGAACAGGAAGTACCATTGTCAGTACAACATCGACTTCAATTGTTTTTGACACGCAGGATCCCATCACCACTTATTATTTTTGGGTGAGATCTATTTGCGACGGAACCGAAAGTCCCTGGTCAGGGCCGCTCTCATACACGACCTTATGCGGGCCGATGACACCGCCAACTGCTACCGAAAATTTTTCTTCATTTACCGGTGCAATGCCTAATCCGGCGTGCTGGTCGGAAGCAACGGGCAATCTTGGCGCATCGCCGGTAACTTTGACAGGTACAACTAGTACCTGGTCGAGCGAGAATTACAACAACTCTGCCGCACATTCTAATGGCAATGCTGCTTTCATAAACCTGTATGGCACAGATTCGGAATGGTTTATCTCACCTGCAATTGATCTGGGCGACGGCACGATATCGTATCAACTGGAATTTGACGCTTCAGTAATACCTTGGACTGGTAGTGCGACGGTGACTACAATGGGTGAAAAGTTTGTGAAAGTAGTGGTATCCACTGATGGAGGCGCTACATGGTCTGAAGATAACGTCCTGGTTACTTTTGACAATGACAATATCCCCGCGGGTGGAGTTTCGACGATTGCATCGCTGGATGGCTACTCCGGAATAGTCAAGATTGGGTTCTATGCGAGTAGTTCGACATTTACTCCGGATTTGCGCTTTTACATAGATAACTTCAGGGTAGATCTTACGCCGCCTTGTGCAGAACCGATGAACTTAACTGCGGGCTCTTCGACCGAAGATTCGGTCGCTGTCTCCTGGACGGCCCCTGCCAACGCACCTTCCAACGGATACCAGTACTACTATAGCGAGGCCAACACAGCCCCTGATGCTGCAACGGCACCTTCAGGAGTATCCGCGACATCGACTGCTGTAATATCAGGACTTGATTCTGATACCGAGTATTTTGTATGGGTACGATCAGATTGTGATGCCGATGGTTTCAGTGAATGGACCGGCCCAATCGCTCTAACCACAACTTGTGATGCTCCTGAAGTGCTAACTGTCAATGCGACCGATGTTTGTGGCGAAGGGTCGTCAACCTTGACCGCAACAGCATCAGCCGGTGAGATCCGCTGGTATGACGCCGCGCAAAACGGAAACTTATTGGGTACGGGCGAAGAATTCATCACCGAAACGATCACTGAGAATACCTCTTTCTGGGTTTCCGCTGCAACGACATCGGGAACTGCGACTGTAGGAAAAGCTACTCCTAACGCAACATCAACCGGTGCATCTCTAAACAATTGGGGGATCGTATTCGATGCCGCCGAGGACATCACGCTCCAGTCGGTTGACGTGTATTCAACTACCGCGGGAACTTTAAACATCAAGATTACAAATTCGGCCATGACCGAACTGTATGCGACAGGTAATGTGGCGATCACGGCGGGCGGAACTACAACTCCGAACACCATTCCGCTGAATTTCAACATTCCTGCAGGTACAGGATACCGAATCCTGATAAAAGCGTACTCGGGTGTCAACCTGATTCGCGACTCTTCGGGAGTTGCATTCCCTTACGTTGGAAGTGACGGTGTGGTAACTGCAACATCATCTGAGTGGGGAGGTACGACTACAGGTACATATTACTACTTCTATAATATTTCGTATGAAGCAAGCTGTGCTTCACCTCGTACAGAAGTAGTTGTAAATGTTAATGAGGCTGTAGCAATCGAAGCTGCTGCTTCAGAAGAAGAAATTTGTGAAGGTGATGAGGTAACTCTTTCGGTAGAAAGCGTAAATCCCGATTATACCTATGTTTGGATGCCTGGAAACCTGGCAGGTGCCGAACACACTGTTTCGCCTGCTGAAACCACAGTATATACTGTAACCGCTACTGACGAAACGGCTGGCTGTGTGATTACGCAAGAAATCACCATCACTGTAAATCCATTGCTAACACCGCTTGAAATTATAGCAGATAGTGAAACTGTGTGCGCCGGTACAACTGTAGCTTTGAACATTTCAGGAGCTACGCTACCTTTAACTCAGGATTATTGTGTCCCTGTGGTAGTTGGAACTCCTGGTGCGTCAGGCGATTATCTGAATAATTTTACTTTCGCCGACATTACTAACAACGGCAGCGGTGATGCAGTTTCTGATTATACATATTATGAAAACCTGACCGCCAATGTAATTGCAGATGGTACCACCACATATAACGTATCATTAACCGCAGGAGGAACATCGTCGACCTATGCACAACAGTTCAGAATTTGGATTGATTTTAACCGAAACGGTATTTTCGAAGAAAGCGAAAGCGTTTATACATCCACTGCTTCTACGTATAGTCCTAATTCGTCAACTGGTACAGTCACCATCCCGCCGACAGCGTATAATGGGGTAACCAGAATGCGAGTCGCATCGCGCTTTAGTGGACTTCCAGGAGCGACGACTTCGTGCTCTACAATTTCTGGATCATATGGTGAGTACGAAGATTATAATGTAAATATTACGGGAGGTATTTCTCAGGCCGACTTCGCGTGGTCACCTTTAGAAGGTCTTTATCTTGACGCAGCGGCGACTACACCTTATGACGGTTCATCAGTTTCGACTGTTTATGCAAACATCTTAACGGATATGACGTATACGGCAACTGCCACTTCGGAAGCTGGTTGTGCTATTTCGGATGACATCATCCTAACGGTCAATACAGTAAGTGCGCCTGTCGTTACTGAACTTACACAAACCTTCTGTAATGGTAGTACAGTTTCAGAACTGTTAACCGACGAAGATGAGGTGGTTTGGTATCAAAGTGCGACATCAACCACTGCTTTATCTGCATCGGATGTTCTAGCGTCCGGAAGTTATTTTGCAGCTAACTTACAAGATGGTTGTGAAAGTATCGATCGTACCGAAGTTACTGTCCAGATTACGACCGTTCCTGCTCCGACAGGTGACGCAGTGCAGCAAATTACGGCAGATGTTGCCGAAGATGCTACTATCGAAGATATTGTCGTAGAAGGTGTGGCAAACAGCACGATAATATGGTATGCCTCTGAAGCCGACATGCTGGCAGGCATTAATAGTTTACCTGCTGGAACACAACTAGTAAACGGAACTACCTATTACGCAGTGCAAATGGTAGATGGATGTACGAGCGTAGAATTCTTAGCAGTTACTGTAGATGTTCAGTTGGGACGTGAATCGTTCGATATGAACCAATTTAGGTATTACCCGAATCCTGTAGCCGATATGTTGACGCTTTCTTATTCGTCAAACATTACTTCGGTCGCAGTATACAATCTGGTAGGTCAGCAAATCTATAGCAAGTCATGCAACGATTTGCAGACGATAATCGACATGTCACGTTTCCCACAGGGAGCGTACTTAGTCAACGTTACATCTGGAAATGCTACTCAGACTGTAAAAGTTATTAAGCATTAACTTTAAATAGTTTTATCTGAAGAAGGCTGCCGTAACTGGCAGCCTTTTTTTGTATAATTTCGCAGTGCTGCACTAGAACTCCAAAGATTTTATAAAATGACAAAGCTGCCACAGATGTTCTGAGGCAGCTTTATTTATAAATTCTGTTACTTTTATTTTCTGCGGATGGCTTTCTCGGCTGCATCTATGATCGCGGCGCTATTTAAACCATATTTTTCCATCAGCTGCTCTGGCGTACCCGATTCACCAAACGTATCTTTTACCGCAACGTATTCTTGCGGTGCCGGTTGGTTTGTCGCCAGAAGACGTGAAACGCTTTCGCCAAGTCCGCCAAACATATTATGCTCCTCAGCTGTAACGATGCATCCGGTTTTGCCTAACGATCGAAGTATTGCTTCTTCGTCAAGGGGTTTAAT
>CAZLWZ010000143.1:0-5308 GCA_964563275.1 uncultured Flavobacterium sp. | reverse complement strand
TTGAAGAGAAAGTGTTTTCTATTTGCTAAAAGTAATAAAATAATTTTAAAAAACAGTAGGATTTTAAGATAGTACCTATTCGCTGCTATCCTTAACGCAGGCTCCTGCGTATAATCAGCCCCGGGGTGAAGCGGCAGCCTTTTGCGGGCGACGCAAGATTTTCCCGGGCGGGCGCGGCGACCGGAGGAAGCCCCGCCCGCCCGTAGAAAATGCAGCGGCGGCAAAAAAGCTATAGCGGAAGACCGGAACCGGCGCCAACTTTTAACGACCAGCTTTAGGGAATTAGGCCGATTATGCCTAAATTTACGCAACAACCACAACGCAGATACCATGACTACGGCCTTTGAAAGCAACCCGTTGATTGACAGGCTTCCCGAACATCTGAAGCAATTCATCAAACCGCAGAACTACGACGATTATACACCGATCAACCAGGCCGTGTGGCGGTATGTGATGCGCAAAAACGTGGATTATCTTTCGAAAGTTGCGCATAAATCGTATCTCGAGGGACTAAAAAAAACGGGGCTTGAGGTGGATTCTATTCCAAATATGTACGGAATGAACCGCATCTTAAAGGAAATCGGCTGGGCGGCCGTTGCCGTTGATGGTTTTATCCCGCCCAACGCGTTCATGGAGTTCCAGGCTTATAATGTGCTGGTAATCGCGTCCGACATACGCCAGCTCGAACATATTGAATATACGCCCGCGCCCGATATCATCCACGAAGGTGCCGGCCACGCTCCTATTATCGCCAATCCCGAATATGCCGAATATCTGAGGCGTTTTGGCGAAATTGGCTGTAAGGCGATCTCGTCGCACCGCGATTACGAGATGTATGAGGCTATCCGGTTGTTATCAATTCTAAAGGAAGCCGAAGGAACGCCACAGCAGGAAATTGATGCCGCCGAAAAAGCGGTCGAGGATCTTCAGAACGACATGGGCGAAATGTCGGAGATGGCGCGCATTCGCAACCTTCACTGGTGGACCGTTGAATACGGGTTGATAGGAACTGTGGAAAACCCTAAAATATATGGTGCGGGATTGCTTTCATCAATTGGCGAAAGCACGTGGTGCATGACCGATAACGTCAAGAAAATCCCGTACGACATTTCGGCTGCGGAACAGAGTTTCGATATTACGAAACCTCAGCCTCAATTATATGTCACACCCGATTTTGCGCACCTGAGTTCGGTTTTGGAAGAGTTTGCAAATACTATGGCATTGCGCACCGGCGGGCTCAGCGGCGTTGAAAAGCTGATTCAGTCGAATGCGCTCGGTACCATCGAACTTAGCACCGGCCTTCAGGTTTCGGGCGTTTTTACGAAAGTGCTGGAGAGCGAAGGGAAACCAATCTATGTGCAGACTACCGGAAAAACAGCGCTGGCATACCGCGAGAAAGAACTCGTCGGCCACGGCACCGCAACGCATCCTGATGGTTTCGGAAGCCCGATAGGGAAGCTGAAAGGCATCAACCTTGCCATCGAAGATATGAGTCCGCGTGATTTGCGCGCCTACGACATCTACGAAACAGAAACAGTAACACTTGAGTTTGAAGGCGATATTACGGTCAAAGGTGAGATAATCACCGGATCGCGAAATCTGCAGGGCGAAATTATTCTGATTAGTTTTAAAAACTGCACTGTTATGCATGGCGATGAAATCCTTTTCAGGCCTGAATGGGGGAATTATGACATGGCTGTTGGAAAGAAAATAGTATCGGCATTTTCAGGCCCTGCCGACGTGAAGAGTTTCGACCTGATCAACCATGTGCCGTCGAGCACGACCATTAAAGCGAAGATATCCGAGGAGCGCAGCGAACTGGAACAGCTGTACATGCAGGTGCGGCTGATCCGCGAAAAGAAACTCGAGACTCCGCTTTCAAATATTTTTCATACGCTGACATTTAACCACCCGAACGACTGGCTGCTGTCGGTTGAGATTGCTGAACTCGCGAAAGACGTTGACAATCCGCGGTTAATGGAGGAAGTACTGATCCACCTCGAGAAATTAAAAGTGCAGCGTCCTGAAGTCGCGCATCTTATCAACAACGGCCTTGAACTGATATTCGAGAGTGCCAGCGCCAATTAATACGCTGAGCTAAAGTTGCTTTGCCAGATCCTGCTCATCCTGTATGGGTTGTCCGTTGTATTGCAAAGTCCAACCCATCGAGTTTGTCAGGATAAGCAATTTTGATAATTCGCTCACGAGCCGGTTCTGCGCATTTGTTTTTAACGACGAGGTATCTATTTTCTTCTGCAGGTTGGCCTTCACTGACCGGTTTATTTTGTTATAATCTTCACCTGTAAACGGATTCAGCTTTCCATGCTCGACATTATAAAACTTGATGTCGGGCGTAATTTTAATTTCTTCTTCGGGTATACTCACAATCGTAATTACCTTGTTTTCCTGATCGATATCGTACTTCACCTGCCGCAGGTCGTATGCGACGGTCACATCGGCATTGACAATAATCAAGGCTTTCTTCTCAAAGGTCAGCATATCGAGCAGGTAGGCCTGGCGGTCACGGTATGTGATGACCTCGGCAAAATGTCCTTCGGTAACGATGAGCTTGCCAACGTTGTTTATCTGCTGTTGGATCAGGTTCGTGTTATATTCAATTGTGGAGGTGTCGCCTTTTTTGAATTCGCAGTACCGGAACATCAGGAAAACGGCAATGACGACAGCAATTAAAAAAATAATTCTACGCATTTTTCTTTTAAATGTAGGCAAAAATGCCGCAGCCGCGAGTTATAGAAACGCTAAATAAGATTGTTGTTCCTGGCCTTCTGCACTGCCTCGAGCTTGTTATGTACCTGAAGTTTGGTGTAGATGTTTTCGATGTGTTTGCGGACGGTTGCCGGCGACAAAAACAGGTTATCGGCGATCATATTGTAATTTAATCCTTTACTCAGTTGCTCGAGAACCTCGATTTCGCGTGGTGTCAGTGCAATCTGATCAGAAGCGTCTTTGCTCTCAAACGCTACCGGGTTGCGCAGCAGCTTTAAGGTTTTTAACGCTATTGAAGGGTTCATCGCCGCACCGCCATTCAAAGTTTCAAGAATTCCCTGATGCAGGTCCTTTGGATTCACTTCCTTCAGCAAATAGCCGTCTGCTCCTGCTTTAATGGAGTTAAAGATGTTCTCGTCATTGTCAAAGACGGTCAGCATAATGATTTTTATATGAGGATAACGCGTCTTGACGATAGCCGTTGCCTCGATACCGTCGATAACCGGCATTTCGATATCCATAAGTATCAGGTCGATGTGCCTGTTGGATTCGAGTTTCCGGATCAGGTCGCTGCCATTCACTGCCGTTATCCGCGCCGACAGGTCATCAAAGAACGACAACTTCTCGAGCACAGCTTTCATCAGGAACGGGTTGTCATCGGCAATGGCAATTCTGACTGACATAAGGGTTGTTTAACGGTTAAAACAAAAGCAGGTAAAGTACGTTCATCAGCAGCACGAGTATAATTACCGATACCAGCACAGCAATCTTTAATCTGTCCATAATTTAAATTTTATAACAAATAACAATCTTTCGCTCCGATCACACCATACGTCATTTGCCTTATTCTCCAGCGTTGCACAAATCGCCTATGCCAATCGAGACCACAGTTCCTTTCCCTGGTGTGGACCGAATTTCGAACGTGCCGTTAATTTCACGGATACGTTTGTCCATGTTGATAAGTCCGCTTCCCGCCATGACCAAACTCCTGTCGAATCCATTCCCGTTATCGCTTACGGTGATGGATATTCCGTCATTTTCGCCTGTCAATGCCACTATAATCAATGACGCACCAGAATATTTTATTGCATTGTTTATTGCTTCCTGAATGGTCCGGTAGATATTCATTCCGACGATTGAAGACACCTTCACCTGCTGCAGGCAATCCTGTACCTGAAATTGATATTCAATTTTATCGGTTGCGGTTTGCGCCTTGTCGATAAAGTTCGCAATCCTGGACAACAGATTCTCAAACGTGATTTCACTGCTGTTCATGGCCCAGATGGTGTCCCGCAGTTCGAGTATGGTCTCTTTGGTAAACGAGCTTATACTCTGCAACTTTTGCTCGAGTCGCGAATTTTTAAGGTCGAAAGAATATTTTATATTGTCAACCGATGAAATGATGAATGTTAGTTGTGAACCAATATTGTCATGTAAATCCCGCGAGATCCGCAGCCTTTGCTCCTGAAGCTTATTTTGAGTCTCTACACGAGCTATGGCGCTCTTTAGTTCATGTTCCTGCGCGAGTTGCCGGTTCTTGAGGCGTTGGTGCCTGTAGATCATAAATCCGGTAACAGCGATAAACAGCGACAAGATCGACAGCACTACAAGCAAATTGTTCTTGTGCCTGTTTTCAGCCTCCTTCTGCAGCAGCAGGTTGCGGTGCTGCGCCAGCTGCTTCTCCTTTTCGCTGGCTTCAAATTTTATGTCGAGTTCTGCAATCTTGGCGTTAGTTTCCTTGTTTAGCAAACTGTCCTTGTACTGCGAATACAACTTGTAATTCTCAAGCGCATTTTTATTGTCCCCAAGCCGCTCATAACATTCCGAAATTTTTCGATAGCTGCCCTGCATAAGGTAAATGTAGCCGTATTTGGCGGCCTGATCAGCACTTTTTTTATAAAACTCGAGCGCCTTATTGAAATCTTTTTTTGCATAAAAAAGGTCACCATAGTACGTCAGGTTCTCGGCAATACCTATTTCATCTTGCGCTCCCAACCTAATTTTATATGCTTCACCATACAATTCTTCGGCACGTGCGAATTTTTTCTGCATTACAGATACACCGGCAATATTATTTAAGCTGTACGGAATTCCCAGGCTGTCGTGCAAATTCTGTTTGACAACAAGTCCCCTTTGGTAGTAATATAGAGCGCTGTCGAGTTTGTTTTGCATCTCCATCAACACCCCATAATTGTCATAAATGCTCCGCATGGAGATGCTATCACTTCTCTGTTCGGCCAATGTTTTGCCCTTGCGCATGTAATAGAGCGCTTTTGGCATGTTACGGCGCTTCATCTCGTATCCAAGACCGGCGTACTGGGTTGCCAGTTTATTATGGGCGCCTATTTTCTCATAAATTTTGATTGCCTTCAGTGAATAGTCAACATTCAGGTTGTACTTCCCCTGATAGTAATATACCAACGAAAGATTCCTGTAGCTGTCGGCCTCCCCCATTGGATACCCGATTTTTCTCGCTTCGTCTGCATTTTTTAGAAACACCTCATCAAGTTGTGACGAACGCTTGATTTTTTCCTCGAACGACAAGGAATTGATTGAGTCAATGGCACGTTTTTGTGCCATC
>CAZLWZ010000142.1:3869-5321 GCA_964563275.1 uncultured Flavobacterium sp. | reverse complement strand
AAGTTATTGTAGCGTTATCACCCGGACAAACTGTAGCATTTCCTGAAACAGTAACGGTTGGAGGCGGTATCACGGTAATCGTAGCACTATCCGACTGTGGCTGGGAACATGATGGAGAACCCGCAGTAGTCGCACTTACAAGAGCAATTATGGTCGTAGCGGCGTACGTATTTGTATATGTGGCCAAACCGGTATTATCCAGAACGATTGTCTGGATAACTCCGTTTACGGTAAAATTAACCGTTGCATTAGGAGTTCCGGAAAATGTAACCGATGCGCTATCGCCAGAACAAACCGACTGGTCTGACGAAATGGTAACTACCGGAAGCTGTACTGCTGTAATTGTTACCGCGCCCGAAGCCGGCTGACTACACGAAGGAGGTCCCGCCGATGCAACACTTGAAAGCGCATAAACCGTTGTTGAATTGAATGTATCGGTAATTGTCGCAGTCCCCGATGAATCGAGAATTATTGTCTGAGGTGATCCGCCATCAACTGTATAAGTAACGGTCGCACCCGCGGTCCCAGTAAAGGTTACCGTGGCGCTTTCACCTGCGCAAACCGAAGTGTCAGCAGCAATCGACACTACCGGAAGAGGCAAGACCGTAACAACCATAGTGCCAGAGGCCGGTGCCGGGCAAGCAGTTGAACCTCCGGTAACAATACCCGTCAATGTATAAGTCGTGGTTGCAGTATATGTCGTAGTAATAGTCGCTATGCCTTCCGAATTTAACAGTATCGATTGAACCGCGCCTCCGTTAACGGTATAATGTATGGTCGCGTCTGGCGTGCCGGTAAAGGTCACAGTAGCCGATTCGCCAGGACAAACGCTGGTATTGCTACTAATACCAACTACAGGAACCGGTATTACTGTGATAGTAGCGGTTCCTGATTGTGGCTGGTTGCACGACGGTGTACCTTGGGTACTGACGTTTTGGAGCAAAAAGGTCGTCGTTGATGTGTAGGTTCCTGTAACAGCACCGTTCCCCGAAGCATCTAAAATAAGAGTCTGCGTTGGCCCATTATTGACTGAATACGAAACCGTCGCGTTAGGCGTACCCGAAAAATTAACGGTGGCATTTTGACCTGAACAGATTGTCACGTCGGATGAAATAGTTACAATCGGAAGAGGCAATACTGTGATTGTAACCGAACCACTCAACAATTGGGTACACTGCGTTGCTCCTGTAGAGGTTATACTGACAAGATTAATAATCGTTGTCGTTTCGTATGTGTTTTGCAATACTGCGGTGCCGGTGCTGCTCAATGTGATTGTTTGCTGCGCCCCACCATTAACAGAGTATGTGACGGTTGCTTCCGGAGTACCGGTAAAGGTGACTGTCGCACTACTGCCGGCGCAGATGGTGGTATTTGCCGAGACAGTAGCCGTTGGCAGTGGCAAAATTTCGATTGTAACGGTTGATGTGCTTGGGCCACACGCCTCTGACGGCA
>CAZLWZ010000142.1:0-3769 GCA_964563275.1 uncultured Flavobacterium sp. | reverse complement strand
GGCAAAATTTCGATTGTAACGGTTGATGTGCTTGGGCCACACGCCTCTGACGGCACTGTATAGGTAAATACGTACGGACTATCGGCAGATGTTAATGCAGAAGTATTTAACGTACCTAAATGTCCGCCATCGGTAGGAAAAGGGCCCGTCCACGTACCTGATGTGGCAGGAATCCCACCGAGTTCTGAAAACAAATCGATGGTAGAACCGACCTCGTTCTGACAGTAAGAAACAGTTCCATCAGAACCTGCACCTGCGCCTGGACTGGCAGGATCGATTAAGATAGCGACAACCTCAAATCGTGTGACGCTTTCGCATGGCGGATCAACAGTTGTCGCAAAGTAACTTTGACCACTGATCAAAGGAGTGGACGATTGAAGAGCTACGGCGGAAGTAGATGTCAGATACCAGTTGTTATTACCCGTAGCTTCGAGGTTTCCTACAGTGGGCGTACTTCCTGACAAACAAAACTCCTGAACCGGATCACCGGTGGGCACAGGAACAATACCGTTGTTCACAAATACCGACAATCTGGAAGTCTCACAACCTGTATCAGGATTCGTCTGACTGGCATAATAAATCGTACCATCCAAAAGAACTGTATTTGGATCAAGCGGCGTACCTCCCGAAGGCACATCGTACCATTGAACATTATATCCGACCGCATCAAGCAGTGAAACCGTAGCTTGCGAAGGATCTTCATAGCAGTCACCCTGGAAGTTTAGACCTGTCGGAGCACCATAAATCTGGACGGTCACACTTGGTCTTGTACCGCACGTTCCGGCGCTACTGTCGGCATAATAAACCTGATTATTGACAAGACCTGTTGATGAAGAAAGTGGCGTGGTCGACGTCGGGCTCGCATACCACACTACGCCGCCACCATTATTCACCGCGCTAAGGTTTGCTACCATAGGCGCCTCTATATCACAAAATGACTGATTTGGATTTATTACTGTAGGACATTGTGCTTGCGCAGAGACGGCCACTAACAGCGATGTCATCAGAAATCCGAAGTACAAAAATTGCCTCAGTAAAACTATTCTCATAAGCTTAATTTCACGGCGTACAGTTCGTCCGGATTGGCTCCGGATGCGACTCCTACGCCAGTGCTGAAAAGGCATTAAACCCCTCAGCTTTGCATCAAGCTAATATTAGATAAAATTTACGCAAGGGAATTCCGTATAAAATAATATTATCAACAAAGTACTTAACAATATTTTAACCAGAAGTTATACCATCTTCTGATGCGGGATAGCGTATTATTATTTCTTAGGATTCGGATCCTTGTCGGGCATGTTCTCGATATTATATACCACTATAACGTCGGGGTGGTTGATATATAATTGCTTACGCCTCCCTTGCTTTTTACGGGTAATTATTGAAATGGTAAAAATCTGACCATCGTCATTTTGACAAGTAAAAGGGTAGGTCAGATCAGTGTCGTTCTCTACCTGATCGTGGTATTCCAATATTTTATACAACTGAATTTCCTGCGAATAAACTACAATTCTATTTTTGTTGGTGTCGAGCGAAATTACCAGTGATGTCTTCTGCAGGTCTGACCATTCGCCCCATTTCCCGCGCTGATCTTTTTCCAGCACGCTGAAGCTTGTGGCTAAAAACTTGTACGTTTGTGCCTGTGCGACCTGTACAGCCGATATAAACATCAATAGGATCACCAATCTCTTCAAATGTGGCATAATTATTAAAAATTGAATTGTTGTATTTCTTCTTTGGCAAGTTCAAACTCGCTGATTATATCGTGTAATATACTGGCAGCAGGTTTGATGTCATGTATCAAGCCTGAAATTTGACCGATTTCGAGCTCCCCGTCGTCAAGATCGCCTTCAAACATTCCGCGTTTTGCGCGTGCCCTCCCGAGAAAATTTTTAAGCTCTTCGGTATCGGGGCAGGTGGCATACAATTCAACTAGATCGCTGTAGAATTTATTTTTGATAAGCCTGACCGGCGCGAGCTCCTTTAGCGTAAGATGCGTATCGCCTTCCTGGGCGCGCACAATGACATCTTTAAAATTTTGATGTGCCGAAGATTCATCAGATGCTGCAAAGCGGCTACCTACCTGGACGCCATCGGCACCTAAAACCATTGCCGCAAGCATACCTCGTCCGGTGGCAATTCCGCCTGCAGCGATCAGCGGGATCGAAATTTTCTCTTTCACCATCGGAATCAGTGTAAAGGTTGTAGTCTCTTCACGTCCGTTATGTCCGCCTGCTTCAAATCCTTCGGCAACCACTGCATCAACACCTGCTTCCTGCGCTTTTAATGCGAATTTTGAGCTGCTTACCACATGCACGACTGTAATTTCGTTTTCTTTTAGTCGCGATGTCCACGTCTTAGGATTTCCCGCAGATGTAAAAACAATTTTAACTCCTTCATCGATAATTATATTCATTATCTGATCGATATCCGGATATAACATGGGCACATTGACGCCAAACGGTTTTGATGTTGCTTTTTTGCATTTTTGAATGTGCTCGCGAAGAACATCCGGATACATTGATCCGGCTCCAATAATGCCCAGACCTCCTGCATTACTGACCGCACTTGCTAATTTGTAACCACTATTCCAAATCATTCCGGCCTGGATGACAGGATATTTAATTTTAAAAAGATTCGTTATTCTGTTCATGTTGAGCTACGGCGTATATTAATTTTTGATGATTTTTCCTACGTGCGTCCTACTGTTAGTCTGTAACCGATAAAAGTATATCCCGCTCTGCAAATCTTCCAACCACAAAGCGACATCAGGAAATACTACAGCCTGATGCACGCGTTGTCCCAATTGATTATAGAAAGAGACATCGGCCGCAGCAGCATCAAAACTAAAAGCTATATTGGTGCGTGCTGGATTCGGGTAAGCGGCAAAAATTGCATAATCGGTTTCGGGCAAAGTTAAGGCATTGGTTAATGCGTCACTGAAATCGGGAATACCGTATCCCAGCTGGTTTGTTGGTGTTGCATATAAATGAGATGATTCTTTGATGATTTCAACAATTTCAGTATTGGTTTTATTGGGCACTGCCTGCCACAAACTGGCGACCATTCCGGCTATGATAGGACCAGAAAAAGAAGTACCGCTCGCAGTAGTGATTGATCCGAACGTATTCGCCACCACAGCACTTTGTCCCTGAGCTACCACATCGGGTTTAACGCGCCCGTCGAAACTCGGGCCGATGGCGCTGAATGAGGCATATTCGCCGGCCGAATTAACAGCTCCAACCGTCAGCACATTAACAGCATCAGCAGGTGTATTTATATGTGGTTCATCAGTATTTCCGAAATTTCCAGCCGATGCAACAACTACCATCCCGCGTGTAAAGGCGATATTTGCGCCCCGAGCGATAAAAGATGTCACACCGTCCATATCTTCATATGTGTAATTATACGCCGGATTATCAAAATACATATAACCCAGCGACGTATTTATAATATCAACTCCAAGACTGTCTGCCATTTCAGCGGCCTCGACCCAGTACGACTCCTCCAGGGGCGTTTCAGAACTAGTGTCTTCGGTAATAAATAGATAGTAAGACGCATCCGGAGCGGTGCCTACAAGCTGACCTGGCTCATAGCCGCCCATTGTAGAAAGCACCAGCGTGCCGTGGTTGTTTCCGCTGTAAATATTGCTGTTGCCGTCAACAAAATTATATCCTCCCAAAATTAAACCATTATCCCACAAACGCTGAAATGGCTGCGCAACATCGACCTGCGGAAAACCGGCGTCCATTACCGCAATGATCTTTCC
>CAZLWZ010000141.1:0-5327 GCA_964563275.1 uncultured Flavobacterium sp. | reverse complement strand
GTTGATTCGACCGTGGCAGCAGTATTGTTGCATCAGGCAATCGGCAAAAATCTGTATTGTATTTTTGTAAACAACGGATTGCTGCGCAAGAATGAGTTCGAAAACGTGCTGCACCAGTACAAGGATATGGGTTTGAACGTTCGCGGTGTCGATGCGACGGAGCGCTTTATGGAAGCTTTGCATGGAATTTCGGAACCTGAACTAAAACGCAAAGCCATAGGACGCGTTTTCATAGAAGTTTTTGATGATGAGGCACACCGGATCGAAGATGTGAAATGGCTGGCGCAGGGTACCATTTACCCCGATGTGATTGAGTCGGTGTCGGTTAACGGCCCCTCGGCAACAATTAAATCGCACCATAACGTGGGCGGTTTGCCCGATTATATGAAACTTAAAATCGTGGAGCCTCTGCGGATGTTGTTTAAAGATGAGGTACGCAGGGTTGGCGCGACCCTTGGTATCGATCCTGAATTGCTTGGGCGCCACCCGTTTCCGGGTCCGGGATTGTCTATCAGGATATTAGGTGATATTACTTTAGAAAAAGTTCGTATATTGCAGGACGTTGATGCGGTTTTTATTGATGGTTTGAAATCCTGGGGTTTATATGACAAGGTTTGGCAGGCGGGAGCAATTTTGTTGCCTGTGAACAGTGTTGGCGTGATGGGCGACGAGCGCACTTACGAAAAGGTCGTGGCGCTGCGCGCTGTTGAATCGACGGACGGCATGACGGCCGACTGGGTACACTTGCCTTACGATTTTTTAATGAAGGTTTCCAATGAAATCATAAATAAGGTACATGGCGTAAACCGCGTCGTGTATGATATCAGTTCCAAGCCGCCTGCAACGATTGAATGGGAGTAAGTAAAATTCTCAAAAATGAAAAAAATAATATTTTTTTTATTTGCAGTTGGATTTTTCGGAGGTGTATGGGCACAGAGCGAAGATAATCGGGATGTACAAATTGTAAATCACGAAGTCTTGCCCGGTGAAACAGTCCGCATGCTATCGCTGAAATATCTGGTGACGCCATCTGATATATACAAATTAAATAAATTTGCCATTGACGGCATCCGTCAGGGAATGGTGCTACAGATTCCGGTGCGTCGCAAATCGGTTCTAGATGAGCAGATTCAGGAAGGCGCAGCAGAGGACAGCGAAGAAGCAGCAGAGCAAAGCAAAGTTTCGGACGACGTTCCCTCACCTCAATTGAACCAAGCACAGGACAACGACGGTGGATCTTCTGTGAGTGTAGTACATCATACCGTCGCCCGGGGCGAGACCTTATCGGCACTGTCACGAATGTATGGTGTGACAGTTAATGATCTTAAAAGCCGTAACGAGAAGGTGTTGCAGCGCGGTTTGCAGGCGGGGCAAGTATTGGAGATTCCGGCGAAGAATCAGGTTGGTCTGGCACGACAAGAGGAGCCACAAGTCGGTTCGCCTTCCTCAGCCAACATTATAGAGCATAAGGTAGAACCTAAAGAAACGTTGTACAGCATCTCGCGTAAATATAATGTTCCCGTCGAAATGATCCGGCAGCAGAACAATCAATTGTTAGCGCAAGGTTTGAAAGCCGGCCAGGTAATTAAAATTAAGCCGAATAATTAATTTACCTTTGTCTTAGACAAACATTTCTTTTATGAAAAATTTCATTTTCGTATTTGTGGCCATGCTTATCTTTTCCGGCAGTTTGCAGGCGCAGGATCAATACCACCGACACATAGTTGCAAAATCTGAAACAGTTACCCAGATTGCTCAAAAATATAAAGTTACTCCATTTGATATTTACAGGCTCAACCCGGACGCACGTTCCGGAGTTCGCGAGGGTGATACTATATTAATACCTTCGTCTGCGGTTAGTCAGAGTACTGCCACAGCACCAGCTGGTCAGCGCACGCACCTAGTACAGCCAAAAGAGACGCTGTTCAGCATCGCGCGAGATTACAATGTAACGGTTGATGAACTGCGGGAAGCCAACGCTGCAATGCTTGGCGACGGACTTAAAAGCGGGCAGACAATTAAAATCCCCGGCGCCAGTGGTACTTCGTCGACGCGAACCGAGGTGACTGCGGCCATAAATCAAAACGGCACGGTTTATCACGTAGTCGAGCCAGGCCAAACAAAATACTCAATTGCCAAAAAGTACGGAATTACAGTGGATGAACTCGAGCGTCAGAATCCTTCAGTAGCACAGAACCTTCCCGCTGGGCACAGACTTACAATAACTACCGGAAACGCCGGTACGGCAGTGCAGAAACCCAAACCCGCGGTGTATGAAATCCCGAAAACATCTACCGTTCAAACCGAGCGTTTTAAGTCAATTTTGAAGACGCAATATGCGAATTACGAAGTAAAGCCAAAGGAAACTCTGTATAGTTTGTCACAGATGTTTAACCTGTCGCAGGACGAACTGCTTGAGCTCAACCCCACACTCCGCGACGGCGTCAAGATCGGGATGATTTTAAAAGTCCCGGGACTGGGATCGATGGTAATGGAGCCGAGGAAAGGGTTTAAAGATTTGCTTCGAACGGTGAATACAGTTGAAAAGAAAGAGCTGGTGCTGCTGCTCCCGTTCAATGCGTCGAAGATCAGGAACGATTCGTTAAATACTATTGCCAATCGGCTTAAATCGGATGCTTTTTTGAATATGACACTTGATTTTTATGCGGGGGCATTGATGGCGATTGATTCGGCCAAAGCACTGGCATTGAATGTCAATGTCCGCATTTTTGATTCGGAAGAAAACCGGTCGTCATCCAATGTTGAGAACCTTATACGAAACAACAATATTAAATCGGCCGATGCTGTGATTGGTCCGTTTTATCAGCAGCACCTTGAAAAAGCCGCGGCATTACTGCAACACGATAGTATTCCGGTAATTTCACCCTTATCGAAAGAAACGGGCAAGCCATATCCAAATTTATTCCAGTCGATGCCTCCTGCTGAGTTCACGAAAAGTGCCTTGTTAAATTACATGTTGTCGAAGAACGGCAACATCATTTTGATCAGCGACCCAAAGAAGCAGGCGAACAGGGATTTTATTAAAAAAAGCTACCCACAGATACGATTTGCAGAACTTAATGAGAACGACGGTCTTGTCACCGAAAGCCTTAGGAAGCAATTCGTCACCGGAAGGAAAAATTACGTGATTTTAGACTCAGAACGTACAGGTTTAATCTTGTCAGCAACGAATGTGCTGCTTAATGAAATGGGAAACCACGATATACAACTTGCGATTCTCGAGCCAAACGAGACGCTTAATTTTGAAGAGATTTCACTAAAACGCCTAACGGTGCTAAAAATGTTATATCCTTCTCTGATTCGCGAAAATACATCGCCTGCAGCACTTGCCTTTGAGGATCAGTACAGGAAAAAGAACAATAGCTACCCAAGTTCGTATGCTGTCCGCGGATTTGATGTAACCTTTGACACGATACTCCGACTTTCCCAGCTCAAAAGTTTTGCTGAAACTGCAAAAGAGGACAAGACAGAATATATCGAAAGTAAGTTTAATTATATACGCACACCTACTAAAGAATATATCAATGATGGTGTGTATATTCTTCATTACGATGAGGACCTAACCGTTAAAGAGGCTGAATAATGACATCAGAAGTGACTTATTTAGGCGATTTAAGGACGCTGTCGGTCCATGTTAAATCGGGGAGCGAAATAGTTTCCGATGCACCTGTCGACAACAACGGCAAAGGCGAGGCATTTTCGCCAACAGACCTGGTTGCAAACGCATTGGCCAGCTGCATGCTGACCATTATGGGCATTAAGGCCGCCGCAATGGAAATTGATATAACAGGGGCAAAAGCTTCGGTGGTCAAGCACATGCAATCGGCGCCGCGGAGGATTTCGAAGATTGAAGTCAATATTGAGATGCCATTGTCTGCCGACGATAAATTAAAGTCTGTTCTTGAAAACGCTGCGCTGACGTGCCCGGTGTTTCTTAGCCTTCATCCCGATATCGAGAAGTCGGTGACTTTCCATTGGAACTAACAACACTTTTTTTTTAAACTTCATTGGACGATCAGCAAAAGCAACTTATCAAACTCGCGCACATGAAGATGCCGTTCGGCAAGTATGAAGGCAGGCACCTCATTGACCTTCCCGAATACTACGTCGTCTGGTATAGCAACAAAGGATTTCCAAAAGGCGAACTTGGAAGCCAGCTGCAACTGGTATATGAACTTAAACTTAACGGACTTGAAGAGTTGGTTCGAAATATCAGAAAGCGCTATCCAAAACCATAGGACTTTTTCATATTTGTAGTTTTGGAGCTTGCCCATTCTCGATTTATAATCGTATTTTTGCGACGTTTTTTACGACAACAACAACGCAACTAGCACACAATGAATCAGACCAAATATATTTTTGTTACAGGCGGTGTGACTTCTTCTCTGGGAAAGGGTATTATTGCCGCATCGCTGGCAAAATTATTACAGGCACGCGGTTACAGGACGACGATCCAGAAATTTGATCCCTATATAAATGTGGATCCAGGCACATTAAACCCGTATGAACACGGCGAGTGTTTCGTTACCGATGATGGTGCCGAAACCGACCTTGACCTTGGGCATTACGAAAGATTTCTAAACGTCCCGACATCACAGGCGAACAATGTGACCACCGGACGTGTTTATTTGTCGGTGATTGAAAAAGAACGTCGCGGTGAGTTTCTCGGCAAGACCGTGCAGGTCGTTCCACACATTACAAACGAGATTAAAGAACGGATGCAGTTGCTGGGGAATTCGGGCAACTTCGACATTGTGATTACTGAGATTGGCGGAACGGTCGGCGATATCGAATCATTGCCTTATATCGAATCGGTGCGGCAGCTCGTGTGGGAACTTGGTGAGAATAACGGTATTGTGGTGCACCTGACGCTGGTTCCGTACCTCGCGGCGGCAGGCGAGCTTAAAACCAAGCCTACGCAACACTCGGTAAAAACCTTGATGGAAAGCGGCATTAAAGCCGATATCCTCGTGTGCAGAACCGAACATGAACTATCGGATGAGCTCAGGCAAAAACTCGCCTTATTTTGCAACGTAAAGCGGGAGGCAGTTATCCAGTCGATTGACGCATCGACAATATACGAAGTGCCCAATCTGATGCTTGAAGAAGGACTGGATGTTGTGGCATTGGAAAAACTGTCGTTGCCTAAGAAAAACACGCCCGATCTTACAAACTGGAATATTTTTCTCCATAGGTTAAAGAACCCGAAACATGTGATTAACATTGGACTGATCGGAAAATACGTTGAATTGCAGGATTCTTATAAATCGATCCTTGAAGCATTTATCCATGCCGGCGCGGCAAAT
>CAZLWZ010000140.1:0-5391 GCA_964563275.1 uncultured Flavobacterium sp. | reverse complement strand
ATTGACGGCCAACAGCAAGGAAATCAATCTTCTGATCAGTGCTTATAATGCGATGGTCGATGAGCTCGAGAAAAGTGCGATCAAACTGGCGCAGAGCGAACGCGAGGAGGCGTGGCGCGAGATGGCGAAGCAGGTGGCGCATGAGATTAAAAATCCGTTGACACCGATGAGGCTTACTGTGCAGAATTTTCAGCGCAAATTCGATCCTGCCGATCCCGACCTGAAAAATAAACTCAACGATTATTCGAAGACGCTGATCCAGCAAATCGATACGATGAGTTCGGTCGCATCGGCGTTTTCAAATTTTGCCTCGATGCCTGCGCAGCAAAACGAGACGTTGAACGTGGTACGCGTCGTGGAATTGGCACTCGACATTTTTAATGAGGATTTTTTATCGTTCGAAAGCGACGACGAGCCGATTATTTCTAAAATCGACCGGACGCAGTTAATACGGATCATCACGAACCTGGTGAAAAATGCTATCCAGGCAATTCCGGCAGAGCAGGAACACAAATCGGTTATAGTTAGCGTTAGGCGTGACGAAAGAAATGTTTTAATTGCAGTTGCCGATAACGGTACCGGGATCGAACATCAAAACATACCGTATATTTTCGAACCTAAATTTACTACCAAAAACAGCGGAATGGGACTCGGACTCGGAATCATTAAAAATATCATCGAAAATTATAAAGGAACTATTACTTTTGAGACAGAGTATGGCAGAGGGACCGTTTTTACAGTGTCGCTTCCGATAGTGAGTTAATAAAACCGAATTATGAATTATAAAAACGTAGTTGTTGAAATCAACGGCAGGATTGCCACAGTAAAAGTAAACAGGCCGGAAAAGCTGAATGCCCTTAATAAAGAAACAATCCAGGAGCTGCATGAAGCATTTAGATCATTGGACGAAAACGCTGAAGTGCGTGCCATCGTTTTAACCGGATCAGGTGAAAAAGCATTTGTCGCCGGCGCAGATATTGCCGAGTTCGCACAATATTCAATTGAGGAAGGCGCGCAACTTGCAGCGCAGGGACAGGAAAAGCTATTCGATTTTATCGAGAACCTCGAAACCCCGGTAATCGGCGCCATTAATGGGTTTGCGTTGGGAGGCGGACTCGAGTTGGCGATGAGTTGTCACTTCAGGGTGGCTTCCGAAAACGCAAAAATGGGATTGCCCGAAGTATCACTCGGAGTCATTCCGGGTTATGGAGGAACCCAGCGGCTGCCGCAGTTGATCGGCAAAGGAAAAGCAATGGAAATGATAATGACTGCCGCAATGATCACAGCGGACGAGGCAAAAGAGTACGGACTCGTAAATTATGTGGTGCCGCAGGCTGAGTTGCTGGAGCATTGTTACCGTTTGTGTGAAAAAATCGCTAAAAACTCGCCGGTGGCAATCGGAAAGGCAATTTCGGCGGTCAATGCGAATTTCACCGATGGCTTAAATGGTTACAAAACCGAAATTAAAGCTTTCGGTTACTGCTTTGGAACCGATGATTTTAAGGAAGGGACGACGGCGTTTCTGGAAAAGAGAAAACCTGAATTTAGCGGAAGGTAAGATTATCGCTGACCGTTCCATTCCGCATAAAACTGCCCGAGGAATGCTTCCATGAACTGGTGGCGTTCCCGGGCAATTTTCTTTGCTGATGTAGTATTCATCTTATCCTTTAAAAGCAGCAGCTTCTCATAGAAATGATTGATCGTCGGACTTTCAGAAGATTTATATTCTTCTTTAGACATCTTCATCTGCGGTGCGATATCGGGATTAAACAGCTGCCGGTTTTTAAATCCGCCATAGTTAAAAGCACGTGCAATTCCAATGGCTCCGATTGCATCCAACCGGTCGGCATCCTGAACAATGTCAAGTTCGACAGATGAAAAAGTTTTATCGAAATTTCCGCCTTTAAACGAAACGTTTTCAATTATGTTTACAACATGTGCAACAACGTGTTCCGGTACGTGATGTGACTCAAGAAATTCGCGCGCGACCCTCGGCCCGACGGATTCATCGTCGTCGTGAAATTTACTATCGGCTATGTCATGTAATAAAGCGCCAAGTGCAACGACCAGCACATCGCACGGCTGTTCCTGTGCAATCAGCATTGCGTTGTTATAGACACGCTGTATATGAAACCAATCGTGGCCACCTTCGGCACCATCCAGGGTTTGCTGTACGAACAACTTTGTCTGCTCAATAATTTTATCGTTCATGCTACACTACTAAAAAATCCTTTCGTTGGAAAGGATTTCTATTATTATAATCTCGCCGGCTCGACCCATTTGAAGATGTGCGACTCCTGCGGAATGACCAGTCGCTCGGAAACCCGTGCCATACGCGCGGGAAGTTTCATAAGGAAGTCGCGTGCTTTTTCGGCCTCATCGGTCAGGTTGGTGATCTTGTCGATCTCCCAGCGATCAATTAGCTTTTGCATGATCTCGACATAATCGGTTGCGGTATAAACACCGATTCGTTGTGCTGCGTCGGAGAATTGCTCGAATGCAGTTCCGATCTTCTCACCCGATTCGCGGAGGAATTGCGCCGGCATAATGATCTTTTGCTTCATCATATACTGGAATGCCAGCATCATCTCGCTTGGATCTACCTTAAAAATACGATTCACAAATTCGCTGTACGCGTGGTGGTGCCGCATTTCGTCGCCGGCAATTATCTTACAAATCTTGGAGAGTTTTTTATCACCGTAATTCTTGGCGAGCTGCGACACGCGGTTGTGAGAGATGTACGTGGCGAGTTCCTGAAAACTGGTATAAACGAAGTTTTTGTACGGATCGCGTCCGGTGCCTATATCAAATCCGTCGGCGATCAGGTGCTGCGTCGTCATTTCAATTTCGCGCATATTAACCCTTCCCGACAAATACAAATATTTATTTAAAAGGTCACCATGACGGTTTTCTTCACTGGTCCAATGACGGACCCATTTCGACCATCCGTTATTTTCTACCTGATCGACTCCTTCAACATCCATAAGCCATGACTCATATGTTGGTAGCGCTTCCTCGGTAATCATGTCTCCGATGAGCACCACCCAAAAATCGTATGGCAGCTCTTTCGCAATTTCGCGAAGTTCGGTAACAGATTCGAAAAAATTCTCACTCTCTGAGTTTGGTAATAAATCGGAAGGTTGCCAAATTTTTTCTACAGGGATCAGATACTCATCGACAAACCCGTCGATGCTCTTTTCCAAAAACTGCATTACTTCCAGCCTTACGTTCTTTATAGACATCCTATTATTAATTAATACTGTTTACTATTGTTTTTTCTACTAGCGGCGCCAGTTCTTCAAAACCGAATTGCTCCACACTTACCGGCTCATGGATTGTAAAGGTAAGGCGATTTCCCAAACCCATAGGAAAAATCCCGTATTTTACCATTCTCCACGAGTTGTTAATCGTGATTGGCACTACAAATGCCGACGGCGCATATTTACATAATATTTTGAGTCCGCTTTGTGCAAACGCTTTTGGCCTGCCGTCTTTGCTCCGGGTACCTTCCGGGAAAATAACCGCGGATCTTTTATGTTGCTCAATATATTGCGAAAGCCCTTTGATTTTCGGAATCGCCTGCTTGGGATCTTTGCGATCAATCAATATGGAGCCTCCATGACGCAAGTTGAATGAAACGCTCGGAATCCCGCTGCCCAGTTCCTTTTTGCTGACAAACTTCGGATGAAACCGCCGCAGGTACCAGATTATCGCGATGATATCATACATGCTTTGATGATTTGCGACGATAATCAAGGGCACGTTGTTCGGAATCAGGTGCCTGTTCTCCACCGAGTACCTTGTTCCTAACAGCCGCGTACAACAAATCAGGCAGAAATTCAGGTAGTCAACACTTTTCTTATGGGCCTTATACCCCGATAGCTTCAGGCAAACCCATTGCACAGGATGAAAAACCGCAAGGCAAAAGCCAAAGCATAAATAAAATACGGCCGAAATCGGGTAAGAAAGCACCTTTTCCATACAAATAACTTACCTGCAAAAATAAGCATTAATTTCGGCTGCCGGCAATGCGAATGTTGCTTTCACAGCACAAAACCCGCAGTTTTAGCATCTTTTTAAGTTTAACAATTCGTCCAGAAAAACCAGCATACAGAAAGTTATGAAAAAATTAGTTTGGTAATGGATTTTTTAGTCGAAATCTGTTTTTAAAAACAACCCTTTATAAATTCCATCCAGAATGTATAAACGCCATCCAGCAAAGGGTTGTTTTTTCCTTTTTTTTAAGAGTCTGAACCCAACTGCATAGACATTCAGCACGAAAGATATGCGGCGTTGTTTCTTTCAAAAAAAGGAGTATTTTTACGCAAATTAAGAGTGATTATTAAATGAAAGAAAAGATGAGTTCAGAGAAAGAAGCAAAGCTAAAGGCATTGCAGTTAACCCTCGATAAATTAGACAAAACATACGGTAAAGGTACGGTGATGAAGATGGGAGACCGTGCTATTGTTGAGGTAGAAAGCATTCCGTCGGGCTCTTTGGGCATTGACCTTGCGCTTGGTGTCAACGGTTACCCGCGGGGCAGGATCATTGAGATTTACGGTCCTGAATCATCGGGAAAAACCACACTTACACTGCATGCAATCGCCGAAGCGCAAAAAGCAGGTGGTATTGCGGCGTTCATTGATGCAGAACATGCATTCGACCGCACCTATGCCGAGAAGCTGAACGTAGATGTGGAGAACCTTATTATATCACAACCGGACAACGGTGAGCAGGCTCTTGAAATTGCCGAGAACCTTATCCGCTCAGGCGCGATTGACATTGTGGTTATCGACTCGGTTGCCGCCTTAACGCCGAAAAGCGAAATCGAAGGCGAAATGGGCGATTCTAAAATGGGTTTGCATGCGAGACTGATGTCGCAGGCGTTGCGAAAATTAACCGGTACGATCAGCAAAACCAACTGTACGGTTTTCTTTATTAACCAGCTTCGGGAGAAAATCGGAGTTATGTTTGGCAATCCGGAGACAACCACAGGAGGAAATGCATTGAAATTTTATGCATCGGTACGACTGGACATACGTCGTTCGTCACAGATAAAAGACGGTGAGAGCGTAATTGGAAACCGTACAAAAGTTAAAATCGTCAAGAACAAAGTAGCACCGCCGTTTAAAACTGCCGAATTTGATATTATGTACGGCGAAGGTGTTTCAAAAACCGGTGAAATACTCGATTTAGCCGTTGAATTTGAAATAATTAAAAAGTCGGGATCATGGTTCAGCTATGGTGACACCAAACTAGGCCAGGGTCGAGACGCGGTTAAGGTTCTTATCAAAGACAATCCAGAATTAGCCGACGAACTCGAACAAAAAATCAAGGTCCGGATCAAGGTAAACAATGAATAGAATATAAAGCCCGATTAGTTTCGGGCTT
>CAZLWZ010000139.1:0-5397 GCA_964563275.1 uncultured Flavobacterium sp. | reverse complement strand
CACTGTTTAAACATGTGGTTGATCGCTTTGCTTCCGCCTCCGCCTACTCATATAACTTTAATTACGTTCGATTGGTTTTTTGGTAAATCAAACGAAATACTTCCAAAATCTGAGTTGCTTGTCATAATATTTGGTATTTGAATTTCTTTAAGTTCTGTAATTTTTGTTTTGTTCTCCTGCATTTATTCGGCGTTGTCCAGAAACTCCTTGATCTTGTCGACATATTTGTCGAAAAACGATCGTCGGATCTTTGTCTCGGTCGTTTCCGCCTCCTTCTCTTCTTTAACCTCAGCCTCCGGCGCCACGGCAACCGGTTCTTCGCGCATTACCTGACGATATGCATTCGCCCCGATGGCTTCTTCGTAGTCCTTAACCGCGCTCTGACTGTTGTTCTGTATGCTGTTCATCACCAGTCCGACAGCAGTTGCATATAACGGACTCGATATTTCTTCATCCGAATTTCCTGCCAGATGCTCGTTCGGATAGCCAATACGCGTATCCATCCCGGTGATGTACTCGACAAGCTGTTTTATATGTTTCAGTTGTGCGCCGCCACCGGTTAGCACGATACCTGCAATAAGTTTTTTACGCGGATCTTCATGTCCGTATGCCCTGATTTCGGCAAACACCTGTTCGATGATTTCCACCACCCGCGCGTGAATGATTTTCGAGAGATTCTTTAGCGAAATCTCTTTTGGCTCACGGCCACGCAAACCTGGAATCGATACGATTTCGTTGTCTTTATTCTCGCCAGGCCATGCTGATCCGAATTTTACTTTCAGAAGTTCAGCCTGTTTTTCAATTATTGAACATCCTTCCTTGATGTCTTCGGTAATTACGTTTCCGCCGAACGGAATCACAGCTGTATGCCTGATGATGCCGTCCTTGAAAATCGCAAGATCGGTCGTACCGCCACCGATATCAATCAGCGCCACGCCGGCTTCTTTTTCTTCCTGACTCAAAACCGCATCAGCCGATGCTAATGGCTCCAGTGTCAAACCTGAAAGTTCTATTCCCGAACTCTGGATGCATCTGCCGACATTTCTGATCGACGATGCCTGTCCTACGACCACATGAAAACTTGATTCCAGACGGCCACCGTACATCCCGATTGGTTCCTTTATCTCCGATTGTCCGTCGATTTTAAATTCCTGCGGCAAAACATGGATGATCTCCTCGCCCGGAAGCATCGCCAGTTTGTTCACCTGATCGATCAGCATCTGAATATCCTGCTCGCCAATCACTTCTTCGGGATTGCTCCTGCTGATGTAGTCACTGTGTTGGATGCTTCGTATATGCTGGCCGGCAATTCCTACCACAACATCTTTAATTTTGTAACCCGAATCGTTTTCAGCTTCTAAAACTGCCTGCTGGATAGATTGTATAGTTTGTGTAATATTGTTGACGACCCCGCGCGCAACACCGAGGCTTTTCGATTTACCGATGCCCAAAATTTCCAGCTTCCCATACTCATTTTTCTTGCCTATCATAGCAACGATCTTTGTCGTGCCTATGTCTAACCCTACCGCAATTTTCTCTTTTTCCATAACCTTTTATTTAGTGCAAACTACCTGCTGTGTAAACCTCAGATTGACTTTTTTATACATCTCCAGCGTACTGTCCGCCGATGCTTTTTGAAAAAACGCCTTATAATTATCAAATTTCCGCTCTATACTTCTTGCCCTTCCGAATTCAATCACATAATCGTAATTCCTGTTAGCCATCCGGATGCTTCCATTGTGCATAACTTCAATCCCGATGATGTTCTTCCGAAGAAAATCGTCGTCATATATTATCCGGAAAAGTTCGTTTAGATTTCCGCTGTTAATGATATCATTTGCTCCCGATACAAGCGGTATTCTGGCAGATTGAATCTCCGACAACGGCATCTTATTTCCTTCGTAATCAATATAAAATGAACCGTTTGCATCGAGAACCCTGACAATTGGCGTCTTCTGTTTTACCACAGCCTTTAAAACCCCGTCCACAGTAACGAATACTTCCGATTTCTCGATCATGCTGTGATTATTCAGGGCCTTTTCCAGCTTATTCAAATCTAATTGTTCTTTTTCAATGGCTGTGACGTGGTTTTTATTTTCTATTAACAATTTATTAACCGTTTCGTACGGGATATAAAGGCCGCCATCGCCTGTAATTACAACGTCTGATTTAATTAATTTCCGCTTTTCATTTCGATGTGAAGTGAACGCATACAGAAATAAAACCAATCCGAACATCAGCACGACACGTACCGTATTCCATTTAAAAAATTTCCTCATAACAGTGCTTTTTTTAATGGTTCTACAAGCTCACCAATATCTCCGGCGCCAACTGTTAAAACGATATTACAATCGCTGTCCTGAATCCGCGCAAGTAGCTCGTTCTTAGCAACCAGCGTTTTTTTAGCCGATGTTATTTTTTGAAGCAGCCATTCCGATGTCACCCCGTCGATCGGCTGCTCCCGCGCAGGATAAATATCCAGCAGAAGGACTTCGTCAAAAGCTGACAAACTCCGCGCAAAACCATCGGCGAAGTCGCGCGTCCTGCTATACAGGTGCGGCTGGAACACCACGAGTACTTTTTGTTGCGGATACAATTCGGATACCGCCTGACGCACCGCATCAATTTCCGTCGGATGATGTGCGTAATCGTCGATGAATACGAGGTCATCTCGTTGAATCTGATACGAAAACCTTCGGCGGATGCCTTTAAACGACATCAATGCTTTAGCAACGTCTTCGGTTGGGGAACCAAATGTTTTTGCCATTGCTAAAGCAATTAACGCGTTCATTAAATTATGACGTCCAGGAAGCCCGAAAGCCAGGTTCTGAATAATTTCGGTTGGTGTACGAACATCGAAAACGTAGCGTGAATTTTCGATTCTGATGTTGTGCGCACTAAAATCTGATTCATCGTCAATACCGACTGTCGAACCGTTTAAACTGACTCCCGCCGCGATAAATAAGTTATTCTGATCTGACACTTTTGAAGCAAACTCGGCGAATGATGCCTCAATCGATTTGCTGTCGCCGTATATATCCAAATGATCGGCATCGGTCGAGGTCACGCATGCAATGTCCGGATGCAGATGCAGGAATGAACGGTCGAATTCATCCGCTTCGACAACAGTAATTTTGCTTCCGTTGCCAAGCAGGTTTGTTCCGTAATTTTCGACAATTCCACCTACGAATGCCGTAACATCGGCACCGCTTTCCATTAAAATATGTCCGAGAATTGCGGAGGTCGTGGTTTTGCCATGTGTCCCGGCCACCGCGAAACAGAAACTGTCCTTCGTGATCAGTCCAAGTACTTCTGCACGCTTTTTAATTTCGTAGCCGTTCTGCACGAAATGCTTCCATTCAGCGTGATCAACGGGAACTGCAGGTGTTATAACAACCAACGTATTATCTGATAAAAAATCAGTCGGTATAAACTCAGCATTATCTTCGAAATGAACCTGGATTCCGTCGACGATCATTTCTGTCGTCAGTTCGGTTGGCGTTTTGTCATATCCCGCGACCCTCTTGCCGTTATTTTTAAAATATCTGGCTAAGGCGCTCATACCGATGCCGCCGATTCCGATGAAGTACACGTTATGTATCCGGTTCAAATTCATTTATTCAATTTTTCTTTCAATAGTTTTTCGATTTCATCGACTATTTGATCGGTAGCATTTGGACGTGCCATCGACTTTATGTTTTTACTAAGTTCATTCTGCAGATCCTGATCATTCAGCAAATTCGAAAACGTTTGTTCAAACTGTGTATCGAGTTCCGATTCGCGTAATAAAATCGCCCCGTTTTGATCTACTACTGCCTGCGCATTTTTTGTCTGATGGTCTTCGGCCACATTCGGCGACGGAATAAAAATCACCGGCTTCCCTACAATGCAAAGCTCCGATACCGATGATGCGCCGGCGCGCGAAATCACAAAATCGGCTGCGGCGTAGAGAAGATCCATTCTATCGATAAACGCATGAACCTGAATCGTGCTTTCACTATAACTTTTATATTCTTCGTAATACAATTTTCCGCATTGCCAGATCACCTGCACCCCATGCGCGCTGAAATTCACCAGTTCTTTGGCGATTAGTTGGTTGACACGCCGTGCCCCGAGGCTTCCACCCAAAACAAGCAATGTTTTTTTATTCGGGTCGAGATTGAAAAGGGCCTGCGCTTCGTTGCGTTTCGAACCAATATCGTTCAGATCGCGACGTACCGGATTTCCTGTCACTACGATTTTAGATGCCGGGAAAAACCTTTCCAGGTTCTGATAGGCCACACATATTTTTGATGCCTTTTTTCCCAGCAGCTTATTTGTTATTCCTGGATAAGAATTTTGTTCCTGGATCAACGTCGGAATTCCTGCGCTATTGGCCATTTGCAATAAAGGGCCGCTGGCGAAACCACCAGTTCCGATTACAACGTCGGGTTTAAATGAGGCAATGATCGTGCGTGCTTTCAGCAGGCTCGACATTAGTTTCACCGGAAACATTATATTGGCAAGCGTCAACTTTCGCTGCAAACCCGAAATCCAAAGTCCTTTAATCTCAAAACCTGCCTGCGGAACTTTCTGCATTTCCATTTTATCTTTCGCGCCCACAAACAGCAGGTCGGCGTCGGGAAACCGCCGTTTTAATTCGTTCGCAATTGCGATCGCCGGGTAAATATGCCCGCCGGTGCCGCCTCCGCTCAATATGAATTTTGGTGTTCCCATTTATTATTTGCCCATGACCGCAGCCATCGGATTTGATTTATCTTCGATTGAATAATCTTCTACTGTTGCTCCTGCAAGCAAAGCTGCTTCAGCTTCTTCCTCGCGCCGGATTTGGGCATCGATCATCCGTTGCAGCGCTTCCTCCCGCTGTTGCTTATCTGATAATTCCTGCGCAATCTCTTCTTCTTTTTTAGTTACACCGATGATGATGCCGAGTGCGATACAGGTCATCCATATCGAACTACCACCGCTTGAAATAAGCGGCAATGTCTGGCCCGTTACCGGAAACAGTTCGACGGCCACCGCCATATTCGTCAATGCCTGAAAAACTATCGGAAACCCGAGACCAACGACTACAAGTTTGCCGAAAAGCGAATTTGCTTTATGAGCTGCGATCACAAACCTGAAAAACAGCAGCAGATAAAGCGCCATGACACCAAGTCCGCCAATGATTCCCCATTCCTCGACGATGATCGCGTAAATGAAATCGGAGGATGATTGCGGAAGAAAGTTTTTCTGCACACTTTTGCCCGGGCCAACACCATATATACCACCGGTCGCTATTGCGATCTTGGCTTTTTCAATCTGATAATCATCTTCATCGGGTTTATCAGTGGTGAAATTCTCGATCCGGCTCATCCACGTATCGACGCGGTTCGGAAATGCATCAGGAAAGGCCTT